>JAJYYZ010000018.1 GCA_021800445.1 bacterium
TGTGCCTCAAGGTTAGAGCAAATACTTCTTCGAATATTACCGACTCTAATCGTTTCCCACTTTCAATTTTAAAACATGAGTTTTAAATAAATCCAAAAAACTGTTTCTTATCTGCGGAAAGTGGGATGATCTGAAAAGGTTTTTGTTTTTCGTCAAGTTTTTTGTGTAAACTTCATTTTTTTGAGTATTCATAAGTATTCAGACACTCTTTCTCAAAAATGTACCTTCAATTGTTGTAAAATCTGATTCCAGTCTTTCATCTTCATTACCCATTTTTTCTTTATTTCTATTACCGCAAGATAAAGAAGTATGAATATCAAGGATATTTCTCAGACCACTTTTCTTTCAGAACTTTCAATCCCCTTAGAACTGCTTCTTGTGTCGGTGCCTGGTATATACTTTTTGCATCCTTCGCGAATTCTTTCATATCCTTGTATGAGACATACTTCATCCTGTTCCTTTTTAAGGATTCTTCAATTTCCATTTTAACACATACTTTTTATATTTACCACTGATGAGCACTTTACAAAAGAAATGTCAAGATGTATACTATAAAACAAAAAGAGCAATTCATCTTGCAACTTACACAAGTGGGAGAATGCTTGCTCAAAAAAGGTTAAAAGGGTGATATAATTTGTATATATTAAACCCACTTCAAAAGCCGAATGTTTATTTACCGTCGCGAATGGCAAGATGCCCTCGAAATGGCCTCTGCAGCGCAGTGAGGGAGGCACTTGTCATCGCTACGATTCGAAATCTAAATTTCACTTAGTATAGATTAAAAAGAAGGTGAACAGTTTGAACTTCAAAGACAAGGTTGTACTCATAACGGGCGCGGCATCGGGTATAGGATTTGCGACCGCGAAAAAATTCATAGAGGCCGGAGCCGTTGTTGCAGGATGCGATGTAAACGCGGAAAAATTGGAAGAATCAAGGCGTTTGTTGGGCGCTAAGTTTAGAACTTACGTCATGGATGTTACAGATAATCAAAAAGTCAAGTCAGTTGTTGATGATATAGTAAAAGATCTTGGCCATATTGATGTGCTGGTTAACAACGCCGGCGCCGTTAAAGATAAACCTTTGCTTGAAAACACCGAAGAGGATTTTAATTTCACCGTGAACGTTAATCTTAAAGGCACCTACAACGTAACGCAGGTCGCCATGAAGTACATGGTGAAGCAAAATGCCGGAAATGTCGTGAACGTTTCTTCGATCGTCGGAGTCTATGGAAGTGTGGGGCAGAGTGCTTATTCTTCATCCAAAGCGGGCGTTAATGTGCTTGCAAAGGTGTGGGCAAAGGAATTTGCACGGTACGGCATTCGTGTCAATTCGATAGCCCCTGGATATGTTAGAACACCGTTAACTGCCAATTTGTCGAAAGAGAAGATAGATGAGATAAAGTCTAAAACAGCACTTGGAAGATTTGCCGAACCCGTCGAGATAGCAAATGTGATACTCTTTCTGGCATCAGATGAGGCATCTTACCTCACCGGTCAGATAATAGGCGTTGACGGCGGAATGATTATGTGAAGGTGAGACAAGATGCTTGAATTAAGAAACATTTCTCTTGAACTCGGCGGAAAACCGATTCTCAAGAAATTGAACATGAAGTTTGAAGTGGGAAAGCGTTACACGATTCTCGGAAACAACGGAACGGGAAAGTCGACCGTTGCCAACGTCATAATGGGAGTAGAAGGATACAAGCCACAATCGGGCAAGATTTATCTCGACGGCCAGGATATAACGAATTTGAGTATAAGCCAGAGGGCACAACTTGGCATAACGATAGCCTTTCAGGAAAATGTGAGGTTTGAAGGGATAAAAATTTACGATTATCTCACGCTTGGAGGAAAGATCAAAAAAAGTCTCGATGATGTGAAAAAAGCGCTTAAAATTGTCGGCCTGGGAGAAGATTACGTCAAGCGTCACGTTGATTCATCTCTAAGCGGAGGAGAAAGAAAAAGGGTTGAACTCGCTTCCGTCTACATGATCGATCCGAAATACGTGATTTTAGACGAGCCAGACTCCGGCATAGACATGATGTCCATAGATACGATAAACATGTTCATAAATCAATTAAGAGAGAAGAATACCACGGTGATAACCATAACTCATCGTGAAGAAATCGCCCTAGATTGTGATTATTCATATCTTATATGCTCTGGCATCGTTTTAAAAGCAGGCAAGCCTGCGGAGATATCCGAATATTACAAATCGATGTGTGACGCCTGCGAGCATCCGAATGAAATTCAACTTATAAGAGATGAGGTCATATGAGAATAGCACCCGATTATTCAAAAGAGTTTGAAAAGTTGGCCGAGGCTTACGAAAAAAGCGGAGGCGATACGTCTAACTTGCTCGATAAGCGTGTTGCTTCCATAATCATAAGCGGCGATAAGGTTATAGGGTTAAACAACGTCGACGGAGTTGAAATAGAGGCTGGAAAACAAGAATTAGGCGTGTGGGCAAAGATAAGGATTTCAAAGGGCAAAAAGATCCCGATGCCAATCCATCTTTGCACCGGCTTTCTTGGTAAGGAAGGGGAACAAAGGGTTAATTTCGAGTTCATAGTCGAAGATGGCGCAACTGTCAATTTCATATCCCACTGTTCTTTTCCGTGGTCTACGAAACTCACGCACAAGATGACTGCCATAGTCAGAATCGGAAAAAATGCCACGATGACCTATGCTGACGCGCATTTTCATTCTGAAGAGGGTGGAGTTACCGTCATCTCGGACACACATGCCATCGTCGAGGAGAACGGAAAGTACAAGAACTCTTTTGAATTGACAAGGACGCGTGTCGGAAAACTTGTCGTCAAGATGGATGTGGATTTAAAGGATGGGGCAATCGCCGATCTCGAAAGCAAAGTGCGTGGTCGTGCCGACGACGATATATCTATAAAAGAAAGCCTTGGACTTAACGGCAAAGAGGCACACGGCATAGCAAAAAGCACAATAGTCGCCACCGAAAAGACACATGCAAGGATAGTAAACGAAGCCTTCGGTAACGCGCCTTATTCAAAGGGTCACATAGAATGTACTGAAATAACAAAAGGTGCGGATGTTGACGTTGCAACCTTGCCGGTTTTAAAAGTTACAAACGATCTTTCGGAATTGACACACGAAGCCTCCATCGGACGTATAAATTCGAAGCAACTCGATACCATGATGGCAAAAAGTATGACCGAAGAAGAGGCCACCGAATTCATAATAAAGGGCATGCTCAGTTGATGAGTATGACTTTTTTTCCCACTTTTTCTCTGTAAAGATTTCTTGTTCCGCCTCCGTGCGCTATCGTTTTTAAAGACGCAGGGCTTACAGTTGTACCACCGAAAACTTTCACTTCAGGAAATGCTTTTGGTACCATCGGAGTAGACGGCCCTAAAAGTATTATTCTGCGTGTTTTTGCGTATTTCAATATATCGTCAAAACTTTTGTTCATCACCGTGGTAGCTGAAATCAAAAGTACGCTGCATTTCGGTAACATTTCCGGTATCTCATCGGGAGACAAAGCTTTTTGAGGCCATGTTGTAAGCGTTCTTTCCTTTTCAAAGATGTAAAGCGTTTTTAACTGACGCTTTATGCCACCTACCATGGGATCGAAATATCCTACCATGCCCATGACATCATCTTTGCTTAAATTCACGGCCTCCATGACATCCCCGTTCTCGTAATTTTCATCGTTAACGCACGCGTTTATCGCCGAGGTGCCCAATGCGTTCAAAAGCACGTCTGATGAATCAAAAAGTTTTATGAATTCTTCAACACTCACACCTGTTTTGGGAAGTTCATCGTAGAGAGAACATCCCCACGGGATGGACTTTCTGTCCGTGTAAGAAACACCTGTCCTTCCATCATCAAGAGTTACAGCACATAAACCTATACCCATCACATAATCAACGACAGATGCGCCCTTAGATCTCTCTTTGGCAATCTCTT
Organism: bacterium; assembly: GCA_021800445.1. Taxonomy (GTDB): domain Bacteria; phylum Thermotogota; class Thermotogae; order Mesoaciditogales; family Mesoaciditogaceae; genus Athalassotoga. Next base: position 3,942 of record JAJYYZ010000018.1, read on the forward strand.
TTAAAATATCGTATCTGTTCATTTTCGACCTCGCTTTGATTTTTATTTATAGATATTATACCGCTTTTCATATGCCATTCCTCTCTTACCATCATCCAGCACTTGATGTGGGATCGCATTCTGCCTTCAGCATTTATATGCTAAAATATAAATGGAGGTTTAAATGAACAGAGAAAAGTTAAAGGATGCTTTTGAATACTTTGAAAACAGAATGAACAGTTGTGATCTTTGCGCGAGAAATTGCATGGTTAACAGAAAAGAGAATAAAGGCGTGTGTGGCCAGGGCGTGAATGCGAAGATCACGAATGCCATCTTGCATTTCGGTGAAGAACCTCCTCTTGTCGGTATCGGCATCGGCGGGGCCGGAGCGATCTTCTTTTCAGGTTGCGGAATGCGTTGCGTGTATTGTCAAAATTTTGGCTTCAGTCAGTTGAACGTGGGAAAAGCAATAGATGATGAATCTCTTGCAGATGTTTTCATGAAACTTCAAAAAGCAGGTGCCAAAACGCTTGATTTTGTAACTCCGGAACCTCACTTAAGGGCAATTTTACATGCGCTTATCATCGCTTCTGAAAATGGATTCAATCTTCCAATCGTTTTTAACACGTCAAGTTATGTCAACGTTGAAACTTTAGCGCATCTTGATGGCATAGTTGATATCTATCTTGCCGATATTCGCTACACAGATGACGAAATGGGAAAGAAATATTCACTTGTTCCGAATTATTGGACTGTTACGCAAAGATCTCTGAGAGAGATGTATAGGCAGGTTGGCCCGTTTAAGGAAGAACGGATGAGTGGCCTGATAGTAAGGCATTTGATACTGCCCAACAGAATTGCCGGAAGTGAAAAAGCAATGAGATTTATCGCCGAGGAGTTGTCGACGTCTGTTCCTGTTTCTTTGATGTCGCAATATTTTCCCGTTTACAAGGCTTTGAAAATAAAAGAAATTTCCAGAAAAATTGATGACGATGAATACATTGAAGCGCTTGATATGCTTGAGAAATACAATTTGGAAGGTTGGTACCAGCCTTTGCACGAAAAGATGAAAGGCGTTTACGCAAAATCTATTGAGAGGTGATGATCATGTTTTCATATTTTAATCCGGTCGATCTGAGATTTGGTGAAAATGTCGTCTCAAATGTTGACTTCACGTTGTACGGGAAAAAGGCTTTTATAGTCACGGGAAGAAGCGGATCTGCAAAGAAAAACAACGCCATCAAGGATCTCCTGGGCGTGCTTGACGCGAAAGGGATATCCTACGAATTTTTCAGTGAAGTTGAAGAAAATCCGTCTTTTGAAACCGTTGACAGAGGCGCAGAGTTGTTTAGGACAAAGTATTGCGATTTCGCGGTGGGGATAGGCGGCGGAAGCCCAATGGATGTGGCAAAGGCAATCTCCGCCGGCGCGAAGATGGAGAAAAAGGTTGCCGATCTTTACGCGATAAAGGATAGCATATCGTGTTATCCGGTGATAGAAATGACGACAACGTCCGGTACTGGCAGCGAGGTCACACAGTATTCCGTTTTAACTTCTCCCAATGATAAAAAACTCGGTCTGAGGACGAATAAACTCTTCCCAACGGTTGCCATCGTAGATCCAAGGTACACACTCACGATGCCCGCAGATGTCACTATTTCGACGGGTCTTGATGCCCTCTCACAACTTGTGGAGAGCGTGATTTCCAAGATAAGCACACCTTTGACCGATACAATCGCCGTCAAAGGTATAGAATTGATAAAAATGTCTTTGCCCGAAGTGGTCAAAAAAGCATCAAGTCTTGAACACAGATCGAATGTCTCCATGGCCGCGACTTTTTCGGGCCTTACGATATCACAAACAGGCACAACGATAGTTCATGCGCTCGGATATCCTATAACATCTCATCTTGGCATACGCCATGGCCTTGCGAATATGCTGACCTTGTGTCAGATCGTTAAAAACACCCAAAAGTTTGATCCAGAAAGGGTGAAGGTCGCGACCGCGCCTTTTGGAAGTGCCAATGGTCTGTGCGAATTCATAGATTCCATTTATCCAAGGCCTAAATTGAAATTGAGCGAGAAAGATGCAGAAATTTTTGCGGGAGAAATCGATCTTAAGGCCGGTCAGGTTTTAAATACTCCAGGAAATTACGATTTTGGATTCGTAAAAGAAATTTACAGATCACTTTGATGAAAACACTGGGATCGCATTGACGTGACATGCTCCCACCATTTATAGAAGGGGGAGAATTCTTGCTTAAAAAAACGTTAAAGGTAATTCCAGTTCTTTGACCAAAATGGCAAATTACAGATACCACTAATCAAGAAAAAAAAAGACCGCTTCTAGCGGTCTTTTCATTTCAAAAAATCGTACATACTCGATATTTTAAAACCAGATTTAAGCGCTTTTATCCGTTTTGGACTATCTGGCGAGATCGCAAAAAAATTGTCTTCGAGCACTTCATCTTTTTCAGTCGTTATTCTCACACCGAAGGCTGGCTTTTCTGTCTTTATCGTTAGAGTATCGCCTTTTTCAAATGTGATGTGCGGATCTTCGAGTTTTACCTTTCTTAGATTTGCAAAGATTTCGTGATTTTCAAAGACTTTGTTTTCAACCTTTAGCCTCACAAAGCCAATTGCCTCCGCCAGATTGTCTGAGACTTTGAAATTATCGATATTCAAAACTGAATCGGCCGGAATTCTTACATCGTAAGATCTTTCCATCAACTTTTTGCCATCCAAAGTCCACAGATCGAATTCGAGATGGCCTTCTATCGCTTCTGAATCGTTGACCACAACGATTCTCAATTCGTCCCCGTTATTTTTTATCAAAGGCAAAAGGTCTGCGTAAAATCTTTTTGTGTAGTAGTAAAGTGCCTTGGGCCTTTTGAAGTAATCGACGGATGACCAACTGAAGACGGGCCACGAATCGTTTAACTGCCAGTATAGGGTACCGGCTGTTTTGTACTTTCTTTCTCTCCAATGATCGACTCCTGCCTTTATCGCCTCGGCCTGATTTATCTGAGAAAGATAAATTATCGAATCGAAATTCTTGGCGCTTCCAAAGTGGTTGTGGATGAATTTCATTATCCTTTCGGGCCCTTCGACCTGTTTGTTGTGGCGAACCATGACATCACCAAAGATCTCTTTTTCAGACTTTTTGGCAAAGAAATCGATGGTCTTTGGATCGGGTGCTGCCTGAAATCCGAATTCACTTACAAACCTTGATTTATCGGCAAGATATCCTTTGTAGTCGACCCAGTTGGACCACACATTCCAGACATGTCTGTCTCCAGCCTCATCTGAATTCGCCTTGCTTCCTCCGTACGGGCTTGATGGCCAGTATGGACGGGATGGATCTTCTTCTGCGCATATTTTGGGAAAGTCTTGTAAGTAGAGTACATTTCCGAGATGCTCTCCGTTGTGTTTGTGGTTATAGTTCCATTCTTCAAAGCCCCAGTTGTTTTCGTTGTTTCCGCACCATAAAACGATGGATGGATGGTATCTCAATTTTACAACGTTGTATCTTGCCTCTTCACCGGCGAGTTTTCTGAACCATTCCAAATTATCCGGATATTCGGCGCAGGCAAACATGAAATCCTGCCAGACTGTTATTCCGAGTTTGTCGCATTTTTCGTAAAACCTTTCATTCTCGTATATGCCGCCGCCCCAGACTCTCAGCATGTTCATGTTCGCATCGGATGCCATATTAAGCAATCTGTCGTAGTCTTCATCTTCAAGCCAACTTAAAATGTTGTCCGACGGAATCCAGTCTGCGCCCTTGGCAAAGATGCGCCTGCCGTTTATTTCAAAGATGAAAGATTCTCCTTCTGAGTCTTTTTCCTGGACAATCTTGACAGTTCTTAGGCCTATGTGCTTTTTCTCGGACGATATTTCCTTTTTGCCATCGAAAAGTTTGAATTCAAAGTCATGAAGTGCACTTTTTCCGTATCCACGAGGATACCAAAGGGCTAAATCTCCACGTTTGAATGCGCCTTCAAAGGTGTACTCTCCCAATTTCGAATCGACTGGATATTCACCAACCATTTTCTCATCGACAAAGACTTTGACGGTGTAATTTTTACCTTCAACTGCCATAACGTATCCCGTAACTTTGACCGTATCGATATCTTCCAAATAGGCAGTCGATCCTTCAAGGTATGCATCGTCTCTTTCTTCTATGTAAATCTTTTTCCATATGCCAGATGTTGCAATCCTCGCACCCCAGTCCCATCCGTAAGAATACTGGGCCTTTCTGATATACACTCTCGCACTCTCTTCGCCGGCGTAAAGTTTTCCGTAATTTCGCTCGAGCGTCTTCGGCTCTTTTATGGGAGAGAGTATCTTTACTCTTATCGTGTTCTTGCCGATCTTCAAAAGATCTTTGATTGGAAATCTGTACCCGATGAACATGTCCTCGCACTTTCCGGCTAATTTTTCGTTCACGTAAATTTCGGCAAGCGTGTCTATGCCTTCTATCACAAGATCGCAATACTTCTTATCAAGTGCTTTTACTTCAAAGCCCTTAGAATATTCCCATGACTTCTCTTCAAGTCTTCTGAAGAGTTTTTCGTTTTCTCCGATGTATGGATGGGGCATCATCTTTAAATTCACAAGATCACCTTGCACCGTACCAGGCACAGTGCCTTCAAATTTGAATTCTCCTTCGTCATCGGTAACCTTCCATTTTCCGCAAAGATCTATCATTTTATCTCCTTCATTCAACCGCATTTTGGGATATGACACTTGCGTACCATTTCGCGCTGTCTTTGAGAATTCTCTTTTGGGTTTTGTAATCAACATAAGTCATTCCAAACCGTTTTGAATATCCTTCAGCCCACTCGAAGTTGTCCATCAAAGACCAGACGAAATATCCTTTGAGTTTGACTCCATCTTGAATTGCCCTGTGTGCCTGGGAGATATGTTCTTTGAGGTAATCTATTCTCTTTTGATCGTGAACCGCGTTATTTTCAACTTTGTCGTCGAATGCGGCACCGTTTTCAGTCACGTAAACTTCTTTAGGATTGTATTCATCTTGAACACCTTTGAGAATTTTATAAAAACCTTCCGGATATATTTCCCATCCCATTTCAGTTTTTGGAAGGCCTCTACCTTCTACTTTCACTCCCATTGGCGAGGACGGATCTGCTTTGACGACGTCTCCGGAATAGTAATTTATTCCAACGAAGTCTATCGACTTTTTGATATCGTTCAAGTCTTTTTCGTATCCTTTCGGTAAGAATTCTTTCGCAAAGTTCTCGATGTGTTCGGGATATTTACCTTTGAAGATGGGATTCAAAAAGAGTGGGTAATTTGAAAATTCATGCGTCATGGTGGCGGCGATGACATCTTGAGGTGAACTCGATGCAGGATCGTGAGAACCATTCGAAAGAGTTATGCCTATCTTTCCGTTTATTCCCTGTGATCTAAAGGCTTCAACTGCCATTGAATGGGCTCTTAACTCGTTGTGGGCGACGGCAAAGGCTGCATATATGTCACGCATGCCAGGCGCATGTGCACCGTACATATGGCCTATGAAGGCCATAACCCACGGCTCGTTTAAGGTGATCCAATTTTTTACCCTATCTCCGAATCTCTGGAAGAGATAATCAGCATAATCTCCAAACCAGCAGGCAATATCTCTGTTAGTCCAGCCACCGATATCCTGAAGTGCGGCAGGTAAGTCCCAGTGATATATCGTCACGAAAGGTGTTATATTCTCTTTCAGAAGTTCATCTATGACCTTGTTGTAGAAATCGACACCCTTTTCATTTATCTTGCCTTTGCCATTCGGAAAGATCCTTGACCACGAAATCGAGAATCTGTACCCTTTAAGGCCTAGAGACTTCATGAGCTTGATGTCTTCTTTGTATCTGTTGTAGTGATCGCATGCGACATCTCCGGTTTCTCCTTCATGCGTCGTGCCAGGAGTATGGGAAAATCTGTGCCATATGGAAGGTCCTGCGCCTTCTGCAAGAGGTGATCCTTCAACCTGATAAGAGGCCGTTGCTGAACCCCAGACGAAATCCTTTGGAAATTTTTTCTCAGTCATTGTAATTTCTCCTTTCTATTGCGTTTTCTCTACCCAATTTTCCGAAATTAATCGTTTTATACTGTGACATACTCCCACCACTTATAGAAGGGGGAGAATTCTTGCTTAAAAAGGGTTAAATTCACTTTAAAAGCCGGATGCTTATTTACCGTAGCGGAGGGCAGGATGTTCTCGAGATGGCCTCCGCAGCGCAACGAGGTCAGACATCGAGGGGGCACCTGCCGGAGCGATGATTCGAAATTTGAATTCTGTTTGGTATATTTGCCACAAACTACCCGCTACGCGCTACGAACTGCCCCTATTTTACCACTACCTTTGCGACATCAGAATTCCACGCATAATTCGTACCCCATCCTCCGCTGAAAACTCCAACCTGTAATGAATATGTTCCCATGGCCGGCGCTGTGAACTTGTACGTCAGCGTTGTAGATTGAGACGGAGAAAGATTAACATTTTGATCGAATTGCTGCCATACTTTCTGATTTGCCGCGTTGTGCACTTCAACGTCTATTATACCGTTATTTAGATAGCCAAGATCAGATGTGTTTGTAACTGTAACAGATATCACAGCCTTATCGCCAACGTTAAGTTCGCCAGGGTTAACGCTGCCAGTTATAGAGAAAGCCAGCGCAAGAGGAATTGTAACTGTGAATTGCGCGGCATCGTTGGAAGATGAGAAGACATTCATCATTGATCGGTCAAACAGGAAAGATTTAACGGTGTATATGTCCGGTACATTTGGAGCGGTCCAATTCCAACTAACTTTGTAAGATCCGTTTGCGCTAATTGAGACATCGGAAATGGTTTTTTGTCCTACCATCTTTCCAGAAGAATTGTAGATCTCCATCTCTATCACGCCGTTTGAGATATTTCCGAATTTGTTCGTGAAGGTTGTCTCTATCTGTTCACTCTGACCCGGTGTAATGGTTGTACTTGAGACGGTTGTGTTTTGCATCACCTGAGACCCTATGATTTTCACGATATGCTGTGATTTCATGACTATCACGTTTATAGAATAAGGTGCGACCTCTATCGGTGATGAAAGTTGAATGGTTTTACTTACAATTGATCCCATCGCCCCTCCGATGCCGTTTCCCATACCATAGACGTATTCTGTGGCATTATCTTCAGATCTGAATCCGATAAGATTCAAATTCACCTCGTAAGCATTTGACGGATCTGTATTCACGATCATGACAGCAAGGTCTCCATTTGTATGTTTAGCGGCATAGACGTTGACAAGGCTTTGATCTGAAAAACTTCCAACTATTGTGTCATTTGGCCTGGCAAGATATTTGAGCATTTCATAGCCGAAATAATCCGGGAACGGAGTGTTGTTCGGAGGTTCAACGGTTGATGTACCAAAATTAGAATTATTTGATAACAATCCATAATCTCCGTAATTCGTATTTCCGTAAAGTTTATCGCTGTTGTTATTGCCCGTAAGAGCGTTATTGTGAAGCGTCCACCAGTCAACGTTATCGACACCACCCGTAAGCCAGTTCATGTAATCATCGACCAAAAATAGTGCATTTACAAGGCTTGTCGTTTGCTTGCCCGGATTGTAAGAAACGGAATTTGTCTCTGTCACAAATATTCGGATCTTACTTGCGTTGGTACCTGCGTAATCTCTTATCTCCTGCTTAAGTCTGGCAAGCATATCCGGTATCTGGTTTGTCGAAGCCAAAAGCCCGCTGTCAGATTCATTTCCTGGGTTTTGTGCGTACCAGTGGACTATCACAAAATCTATGTAATCTCCGGCATTTTGCAAAACTATTTTGTTCCAGTTAGGGCTTTGTCCCCACGGCCAGTTATAAGGGCATGTCAGAACTGCGCCGATCTTTATGTTCGGATCGACGGTCTTCATGGCTTTAACAAACTCTATGAAGTTCTCAGCGTAGGCCTGAGGGCCTTTTGTGGCATGAAGATCAACTTCCCAATTTGCTCCGTAAGTGTTATTTCCGTAGACTTCATTTCCTATCTCCCAGTATTTAACATCGTAATTGTGATCGATGTTGGCATACTTGACCCATGCGGCCGCTTCAGACGGTTCTCCTCCTGCCGTTCCAGAAAAATTCGTTCCGTAGTTAACGGTAATCAGAGCCTGAGCGCCAATTTCGTTGACGAGTTTCATGAAGTTATCGAAGTTGTTTTCAGGATCAACATAAGGAAAATTCTGACCCGGAACCGTCGAATTCGTTTTCCAATCGTACATATCCGAAAAACTTCCGCCCGGAAATCGCAAAACCTTCACGTTTAAATTCTCTAACAAATTAGGAATAACCGGATCCAAAAGGTGCCAATCCCATGCAGCCGTGTTCAGGCCAAATGCAGTCTGAGGCAAAGTGACAATCTCTGCCGCCGTATTGATCGTCACTGAAACATTGGCAAAACTAAAAACGGCAAAGATTGCCAGTGATAAAAGGATCAAATACTTTGACATTCAAACCATCCCCTTTATTTCAATTTTTTCACAGAAGATCTTTCGATGAATTTAAAAGGCACAACGATGTTATAGCCCACCTTCGTAAAACGTCTCGTTTCTTGGCAAGGTTAGCGCCATCGCCACAGAAGCGGTCAGCAAAACAACTATCGTCACTAAAACGATCTTCTTCACAACTAACACCTCCTGATTTTTACGATCATGATAATTTTAGTGTGAAAATGTTTTCAAATAAAATCGTTTTTACCGGCAAAATTATTCTTATTTTACCAAATAAATTGAGGTGAAATCAATTTCTTGATATGTCTTAAGATCTCAAATGATATTGAAACATTTATGGCACATAGCAGATGACTTATAAGGTATGGGAAAACAGCGAAAAAGGGGATACTCTAATAAAGTAACGCGTAAGTAGTCAAAGGCAAAAGGTGATTCTGTCAAACAGAAAATAACAAAAAGATGGCGGAGAGCATGATGCCTCGAGGTGATCAACACTGCGTAACGAGGATCAAACACCGAGAGGTGAATGATGGAGTCAGAAGAAATAAATTGATCACAATTTTATGGTGAAAACTTTTTTATGAATTCAAAGATTTTTCTGATACTTTGATTGTGAAAGGCACCATGAAAGGCTCTGACGACAAGCACAGAAGATTGTGCCTGTTCAAAGATGAGATCTGTCTTTAAGCCTAATAGACTGTCTCCTATGTTCCAATCGGTCGAAATACCTATGACTATCAGATCGTAATCTTTTGAAAGTTCGACTATCTTCTGCCATGAAGAAGGGCTGTGTTCTATTAAGATCTCGCCATTTATTTTCAATGAATCAAGTACATCGGAAAGGACTTTTTTGTACTCTTCGATTTCTTTTTCATCGTCTTCAGAAGTTATTTTAAGAATCGTGATCTTTGCGTCAGGATAAGCATTTGCGATTCTTTTGACCGCAGTGGCGGCCATTTGAGAGTATACGCTTCCACTGTATGGAAATAGGATGCGTTTGAATTGATTGCCTGTGAATTTCATTATACCGACGTCAACGGGAGACTTCTCCAAGATCTTTCTTTCCCACTTGCTGAATGTCTTTTCGCTTTCTTCTTTCCATCCCATGAAGATCATGTCGATTTTGTTTTCAATGGCAAATTTATCAACTATCTTTTCTCTGTCTTTTGACAAGATAACATTTAGATCTATCTTTGTGTTTTTTTCATTTCCAAAATCAGAGACATATTTTCTTATTCTTTCAAATTTTTCAACGGATTTCCTTAAAATTTCGTAATTATCTTTATCTTTTACGATATCCGGTACATCTACTATCCCTATTGGGACAACATTTCCATGCGAGATATCGAAAGCAAAATTCAACAAAGATTGGTCTCCTGCTTCATCTTCCACCACAGAGAGCACTTTGAAATTGTCGCTTACGTTTTTGGCCTTCAAAAATGGTAAAGGTTCATTTGAGATGCCCTTTGGTGCCGTTTTCAATTTTGGACTGAGAAGATAATAGACAATCCCGATTGCCGAAAGCGCAATTACAAAGCCCAAAGCGATTTTATCCGTGTAAATGACGACGATGAACATCAAGACGTTGAAAACGATGGCGAAAACGGGTATGTAAGGATAAAGAGGAACTTTGAATCCTTTTTGGGTATTCAAATTTCTTTTCCTTGAGTACAAAAGAGCAAGATTTATGAGGGCATATCCTGTAAGCGTTAATGCGCTGGCAATTATTGAAATTTGTTCAACATTCTGTGTTATTGTTGCAAAAAATACTATTAGAGTAGAAATAACTATGCTAAAGATCGGGGATTGCGTTTTCGGATTTATTGATTGAAAAAAATACGGAAGTCTTTTGTCTCTTGATAAAGCGAAGGAAGTTCTTGATGATGCCAAAAGAGACGTATCCATGCATGAAAGTGTGGCTAACAGCCCAGCACCGGCAAAAATGTATCCGCCTATGGGCCCACTTATAAATTTAGCCGTGTTTAACATAAAACTACCGGCGTTTTGAGCCGTTATGCTTTGAACGTTTATAAGAGAACTTCCGACGAAAAACACTCCCGTTTTGACCACCAGCACGATGACCATGGAAATGACGATCGCCAGTGGAAGAGTTTTTTTTGGGTTTTTTACTTCTTCTCCGAGAGTTGTTACCGAATCGAAACCTATGTAAGTCATGTAAAGTATGCTGACCGCCTGAAATGTTGCCACAGTTCCGTGTGAGAAGAAAGGAGTTACATTGGTTAAATTCGAAAATTTCATACCATATATCATGTAAGCTATAAGCACGGAAACGTAAGATGTCACTATGATGTTTTCCAAAACGGCAGAATTTTTTATGCCCTTTATCTGATTGAAAGAGATTAAAAAGATTAGAATCACAGAGCCTATCGTATCTGGAATGAATGGAATGAAATAATGAAAAAAGGTTCCGAATCCTATCGCAAAGAGTGCAGCCGAAAGCGTGTACGCGATCCAAAGCGACCATCCGGTGAAAAAACCCACGAACTTGTTACCGAAGATCGCCCTTACGTAAGAATATCCTCCACCGGCCTCGGGAATAAAGGTTGAAAATTCCGCAAAAGAAAGAGAAGTAAGAAAAGTTGCAATGCCGGCAAGTAATATTGCAAGCGTGGCGGACGGACCGGCCATCTTGAAAACCGTTCCGGCAAGGACGAAAATGGCTCCGCCGACCATCGATCCGACACTCATCATCGTTGCAGAATACAGGCCAAGTGTTCTTTTAAGTTTTTTGCGCACTTTCAACCTCCTTGTTTTTGGCTTTGAATTCAAAGAACATGGTTACAATGCCGAGCAAAATAGGAAGATAGTATGTTGATATTCTCCATATCAAAATTCCGGCCATAACGGCCGGAGGACTTCCATACATCGAAAAGACGAGATAAAAGGCGCCTTCTATGCCGCCAGATGATCCGGGAGTCGGAAAGTAATAAACTATGAAAGAAAGCAATATGAAAATCGCACTTAAAGACCAAAAAGAAAGAAAAAATTGCGCTTCATTTTCGTAAGATGCAGCCATTATAGATCTGTAAAGTATGTAATAAAGAATTCCAAGATCCAAAATTCCGGTTATTCCGTCGAAAATTATCAAAAGCGGTTTTTTCATCCAGATCATGTGCATCGCATCGTAAAATTGTCTGACATTATCTTCAAACTTTGTTAAAACCTCAACATCGTCTTTTTTGAAAAGTTTAAAGATCCATTTCAAAATGCGACTTTTTTTCACGAAATTCACAAGGCCGATTCCAACACGAGGAATAAGCAAAATTAAAAATACGGCAAAGGAAACAAGAACTCCGAGTAAGATTATTACCCATATGATCTGGCTTAAGACCGGAATTCCTATTTGAATGTAGAAAAGATATCTTTTCAACAATAAAATGGATGCGATAGAAAGAAAGATCATCATCGTACTCCAACGGGTCAAAATGATGGCCGATGAGATTTCTGGCTTTACCTTCCATTTTGAAAGATGGTATATCTGAAAAGGTTGACCTCCGGCAGAAGAAGGCGTTATGTAGGTGTAAAAATATCCTAAAATTGAGTTTGAAAGCGCCACCCGCCACTTCACACGTTCACCGAGAAAATGAGTCATTACCATCGTTCTGACGGTATCTATGAATATTATGCCAATAAAAAGCGCAAAACCTATCATTATGTCAATCGGAGATAAAAATAAAATCCTTAATATCTGTGTGCTGTCTTTGGCAAAGATCAAAAATACTGCAAAAACGGAGGCAGTCGATAATAAAGCTATGAAGAGACTTCTGTAAAGCTTTTTTCTTTCTTTCTTAGATTCAACGTTAACTTCTGAGCCCTCCCTTTAAAAGGTTTGCTTAATCAATTCAACGTATTTATTTTATCATATGATTTGAAAAATATGGAGAATTGAAAATGGAAAATTATCAATTGTCAATTATGCATTATCAATTTAATCAGAAGATAATCCATTTAATTTTGTGATTTTAAATCTAAAACGGTCATAAACGCCAAATTCGGTAAAATTTCACCCAAAATGACAGAATTTCGCATTTGCATTTATTTTCTTTTATATGTTTTCATTTAGTTGTATTTAGTTTTATTTGGAGGCGTAAAAATGAACATAAAGAAAGAAGAAATAAGCAAAGCTGTCAAGAAAGCAGTTGAGGAAGTTCAGATAGTCGATCTCCATACCCACATCTTCGATTTAAGATTCAAAGATTTATTGTTATGGGGAATTGATGCGCTTTTGACTTACCATTATTTGATAGCCGAAGTTATGAGATTGTCCGACATGCCTTACGATGAATTCTGGAAGATGAGCATTAAGGATCAATCCGATTTGATATGGAAAAAATTGTTCATCGAAAATTCGCCAGTAAGCGAAGCCACAAGAGGCGTTATAACTGTTTTGAAATCTGTCGGGCTCGATCCGTCGAAGCGGGATCTCGAAGGATACAGAAAATTCTTCGCATCTAAAAAGGTTAACGAATACATCGATCTGGTTTTCAAGACGACCCATATAAAATACGTCGTCATGACAAATGATCCTTTCGTCGAAGATGAAAGAAAAATCTGGATCAAAAACGAAAAGGGAGATCCTAAGTTCAAAAGTGCTCTTCGAATAGATCCGCTCCTTGTGAAATGGTCATCTTCTTATCTTAAACTCAAAGAATGGGGATATGATGTTGAAGAGAAGTTGACAGAAAAGACCTTTTCGGAGATCAAGAGATTTCTTGTCGACTGGATAGGGCAAATGAATCCCGTTTACATGGCCGCATCCATTTCACCTGAATTCAAAGTACCAACAGACAACGAAACTGCTTTGATAATAGAAAACGCCATTATTCCGGTGTCTTATGAGAAAGATGTGCCATTTGCTATGATGATAGGCGCCAAAAAACTCACAAATCCTCAATTGAAACTTGCCGGAGATTCGGTCGGAAAGGCAGATATAAACACCGTTGAATATCTGGCGAGAATGTACCCTCACAACAAATTTTTGCTAACGATGCTGTCTCGAGAAAATCAGCACGAACTCGTCGTTGCCGCCAGGAAGTTCAGAAACATCCATGTCTTCGGTTGCTGGTGGTTTTTGAACAATCCTTCCGTTGTCGATGAGATCACGCGCGAAAGGATGGAAATGTTGGGATTAAGTTTTACCCCTCAGCACTCCGACGCACGCGTGCTTGATCAACTCATATACAAATGGGATCATTCAAAGAAAGTCGTAGAGAAAGTTTTGACAGATAAATATTCGGATATTTCGGAAGATGGATGGGTCATAACCGAAGAAGAGGTAAAAAGAGACGTCGAAAAACTCTTCGGCGGAGAATTCGAAGCGTTTTTGAAGAGAAGATTTTGATGTTAGAAGAAACACGAAGGGCAAAATTGATCGATCTTATAAAAGAAAAAGGCGAGATAACCGTAAACGAACTGTCACAAGCGCTCGGTGTAACGGGTACAACCATAAGAAAGGATCTTTCAGATCTTGAAAATCTTGGTGTGGTAGTTCGTACTCACGGAGGAGCATTGCTACCATCTCATACAAAAGTAGAGTGGAGTTTTATCCAAAAATCACAGCAGCATGTTGAAGAAAAGCATGCCATAGCAAAAAAAGCGCTTGAATTTGTAAAGCCAGGAGATAGCATAATTTTAGACAGCGGAACGACGACACTGGCGATGGCAAGAGAGATAAAGAGAATAAAATTGCTTCCATTGACGATCGTCACAAGCAATTTCTTCATAGCAACCGAACTTGTCGGCACGGGGATCGATCTCATAGTGCTCGGCGGGATTGTCAGAGAGAACAGTTTTTCTTTGATAGGCGCATTCGCGGAAGAGAACATAAAAAAGATATACGCGGACAAGGCCTTTGTCGGTGCGACGGGCTTTTCGAAAGATGGATTCATGACCCCAAATATCAACGAGGCAAAGATAAAGTCTCTGATGATCTCACAATCGAGCGAATCTTTCGTTATCGTTGATTCTTCAAAGTTTGAAAGACCATCATTTGCCATATACGCAACCTTCGATCAAATAGATCACGTCATAACCGATTGGAAAATACCGAATGAAGATAAATCGATACTCGTGAATGCGGGATTGGATTTGATCGTTGCGCAAAAGGAGGAAGAAAATGATTCTTAAAGATAACCTTATGACAGTTGTCCAGCCGATGGCCTTTACTGGACGACAGAACACGAATTCCATGCAAAGGGGAGAGCCGAGCGAAAAATACCTGATGGAATCGCTCAAAACAATTGCCTCAGATAATTACTTCGGCGGAATAGAGATAACGCGCATAAAAGATCCTGTTTTGAGAAAGAAAGCGATGGATTTTCTCAAAACGACAAAACTTCACATCTTCTTCGGAGCCCAATTTGTCCAATCTTTGAACGAAGAAGGATACGCTCTGACAGATATATCCTCGATAAATGAACTTGACAGGGTAAACGGAGTAAATCGTCTCAAAGGTTTGATCGATCAGGCGTACGAATTCAACGCTGAAGGATTTACCTTCAGGTCGGGACGCGATTCCGGAATAGAACTGCGCGAGACGGCAAAACTTTCTTTGGTAAGATCCATTCACGAACTTTGTGAATATTCAGATAACGTGGCAAAGAAACTTAAAAGAAAGCCGATGAAATTGATCCTCGTCATGTTTGACAGAATAAACGATCCCCGAGGACGCTTTCACGATCAGTTAATAGGACCCACCCTTGAGGCAATAGAGATAGCAAGACGCGCAAGAGACGAGTACCACCATAATGAATTCGGACTTCTGTACGATCTTACCCACATGCTGCTCATAAAAAACACGAAATCGATAATCGATCACATAAATTTAGAGATCACATCGGGTGATGAAACTAAAAAATACGATAATCTGGTAAAATCGGAAGATGTTGAAGAGCCTGAATTCGCCGAGGTTTTACAATATCTCAAGCCTTACCTTTTCCATGTTCACATAGGAAATTGCGTGCTCGATCCCAACGATCCGAATTACGGAGACGCGCACATATCATTTGCATATCCGAACGGGGCCATAAAGTTAAGAGAGGTCGCCGATTTCGTCAAAGCGCTTCACGAGATGGATTACACAGGACCGATCGGATTCGAAGTCATGCCGCGCGGTCGCGAAGGCAGCGTACCCGTGTTGCAGCATTCCAAATCATTCTACGACGATGCCCGAACGTGGCAGGATGTGATTTACAGCGCCGGCAAGTACAGATTCGTAACGCGCGATTACTTTCCGGAATGGGCCTTCTACAAATTAACAGATCTGAGAGTTAAAAATCCCGAAATAATAGAAGAGACCCTTAAGGCGAGAAAGAGAAGAAGATCCCTGACCGAAGACGGTTACCTTGTCATCCTCGCAGCGGATCATCCCGCCAGACGGGTTACCGGCGTGGGAGATAACCCCACTTTAATAGGTGACAGGCTCGAATATCTCGGGAGGATTGTAAGAGTTTTAACATACGGATACGTTGACGGCGTCATGGCCACACCCGATTTGATAGACGAATTGTCAATGATAGATTACCTTTACAAAAAATCCGGAAGAAAGAGTTTCTTGGATAACAAAATAATAATGGGCAGCATGAACAGATCGGGCCTTGCAGGAATTGAATACGAGATGGAAGACGTCATAACATCTTACTGGCCGAAAGATCTCGTGAGATTCAACCTTGATGCCGGAAAGTTACTCTTCAGACTCGACACCGGAAAATACTCGAGATGGTCTTTGAAAACACTCGAAGAGTGCGCGGCGGCCGTCAGAGAATGCAACGAACTAGGCCTTCCTATCTTTTTAGAGCCGTTGCCCGTGACAAGAAAGGATGAGAATTCATCGTACGAGGTCATAGCAGATGCGAATGAACTGATCAAAATCGTCGGAGTCGTTTCGGCGATAGGAGGAAGCAGCGCCAAGATGTGGATAAAGATTCCTTACGTTCCTAACTTCGAAAGAGTCGCGAGATCGACGACATTGCCAATACTTATCCTCGGCGGAGAGTCCAAAGAAGATCCGACCTACACGATGGAAAACCTCTCGAAGGCACTCGAGAGTGGTCCGAATGTAAGAGGTGCTCTTGTCGGACGAAACGTGCTCTTTCCGGGCGACGACGATCCTGCGGCTGTATCTTACGGAGTCTTCAGAACCGTCCATGACGGGCTGAGTGCGGCGGAGGCTTTGGAAGATTTGATAAAACGCAGAAATGATAATTTTGACGAATTGAAAAAAGTATTCGAAGAGACTTTAGAATGAGGTGATTGAGATGATATTCGACATGAAAGAGGAAAATTTGATCTTCGTGAGATTTGACACGAACGATGATTTTTTTGAGTCTTTGTATTCGGTCGTAGAAAAGTATTCGATGAACGCCGGTGTTATTTTTTCCGGAATGGGCATGCTAAAAGATTTTGAAATAGGATGGTTCAACATGGAAAAGGATCAATACGAAAAGATAAAGATAGACACGCCCCACGAACTTGTAGCATTGACCGGAAATATAGCAAGAAAGGATGGAAAGCCCTTTGCCCATATTCACGTTGCCTTCGCAGGGCCCGACAAAAAACTTGTCGGCGGTCATCTGTTTTCCGCGAAAGTAAACATAACAAACGAGATCTTCATCTACAAGATAGATTCAATGAAATTCGAAAGGGTCGCATATGGATCATTTAACAGACTGGAAGGAAAGTATTTTAAATAACCCGAAGGGGTAATTTCTAAGGAGGTGTTTGTTGTGAAAAAAGTATTTGTAATTTTAACGCTTTTGTTGATCAGTGTCATGACCATTTCATTCGCTCAGCAAATAACGCTTACATTTGCCTATTTTACAGATGGCCCTGATCTTCCTGTCATTAAGTCTTTGATATCTCAATATGAACAATTACATTCGGACGTGAAGATCAATTTGCTGAACATTCCTTACAGTGATTATGCACAAAAACTTTCTACGATGATTCAAGGCGGAACACCGCCTGACATTGCAAGAGCAGGAGATATTATTCCATATCAAGATGTTGCTCTTAATATAGCACCTTACATACCATCCTATACTGGCGAAAGCGTTGAAAATTGGGTTCAAAATCACAGTGGATTTACATCTATGGAATATTGGTACAAAGAACGTGGTGAGATACTTGGTATTCCATGGGATGTCGGAGCGCATGCTCTTTTCTACAACAAAGATGAGTTTGCAAAAGCGGGAATCACAGCCCCATCAACGATTCCATGGACATGGAATCAATGGGAAGATGCCATGAATAAAATTGTTAGCAGTGAGGCAGCAAAATATGCTCTTACTTATGAAAAGACATCTTATAGATGGTCAAATTTGCTTTATCAGGCCGGAGGACAAATATGGAATGATAAGGATCAATGCGTTATAAACAATGCTGAAGGTGTTCATGCTCTATCTTTTTTTGTCTCTCTCTTCAAAAATAATCTAATCCCTGAATCGGTATGGGTTGGCAATACGCCAGCTTTCAGTTACTTCCAGAATGGTTTAGCGGCTATGTTCTATTCCGGAACATGGATGATTCCTGAATTGATGCAAAAAGGAAGCGTTAACTTCAACTGGGGAGTTATGCCCTTGCCTGTCGATAAAGTTAACGCTGTCATGACAGGGCCAAAGGTAATTTTAGGATTTAAAAGCACAAAGTATCCACAACAAGTTGCTGATTTCATGCTCTGGTTAACTTCTAAGCCAATTTTAACAGAATGGTGTCAAAAGTTGGGAGCAATCCCTGCCAATCACGCGTTACTTGAAAAAGGAGTAGATTACGGTAATCCAGAATTAAACTCTGTAATGGAAATAATTCTCAAAGATCTGAATGAAGGCACAAAACCTTCCGGGAACTGGCCTGCTAATTTTGAAAGGGACTGGATAGTTGGTAATACCGCCATAATAACCCAAACATATTACCCAAGACTTGTTCAAGATATTGTGAACGCAATCTCTGGGACGATGACTCCTCAACAGGCACTTAATGATGTTTCAAAATATTTCAATGAACAAATGGCTAGTTTGAAATCTTCTTCCAAATGAAATTCTCCGGCAGCCAATTGGCTGCCGGAGTGTAGGAGGTTTAATCATTGATGAAAACGAAAAAATTTATTCCATACATATTCATAGCACCGGCATTCTCAATTTTTTTGATATTCATAATATACCCAGGAATATTAGGTTTTATAGTTTCTATGTATAAAACTTCTTATTCATTTGGCCCCAGTACATTTGTTGGCTTCAATAATTATTTTTCTGTCTTCAAATCACCTAATTTTTTAGAAGCATTGGGAAGGACTTTTTTATTCAGTGCGCTTGAAATTCCAACGATATATTTTATTTCTTTAGGACTTGCCCTGCTAATGACCTCTCCAAGTGTTAAAGCAAAATCTGTTTTGAGAGTGTTTTTCTTCCTGCCAAGCGTTCTTTCGGGAGTTATAACTGCTTTGATTTGGGATTGGATGCTGAATTATGATTTTGGATTCATAAATAATCTTTTTACAATTTTGGGTCTAAAAAATATTCCATTTCTTTTAAATCCAACGTATGCTTTTATATCTCTTGCTTTGATAATGTCTTGGGCTGCTTCAGGATTTTTTATGGTGATATTCATTGCAGGAATTCAATCCATTCCTGTCGAACTTTACGAAGCGGCAGAAATAGATGGAGCCACTACTTTCAAAAAATTTTCATCTATAACCTTGCCTATGTTAAGGCCTACATCTATTCTGGTCGTAATACTTTCGACAATACAAAGCATGCAACTTTTTGATATACCGTTCGTTTTAACAGGGGGTGGACCTGGAGAATCTACCACATTTGCTGTTGAAAAAGTGTACAATACAGCTTTCATAAACCTTAACATGGGACTGGCATCATCTATGTCTTTTGTTTTGTTTTTGATATTCCTGGCGATTGGATTATTACAGTTTAAAATCTCGAGAGAGGGGCAATTTTGGGCATGAAATTATTCAAAAAATTTTTTCTAAATATTTTAACTTATGTTTTGTTAGTTGTTTTTTTCTTTCCAATATTTTGGTTAGTTTTATCATCTTTTCGACCGACCTATGATCTTTATGCCTATCCTCCAAAATTATTTTCAATGGATTTTACATTTGAAAATTATGTTAATTCATGGTCATCAAGTGATTTTCCACTTTATTTTCTTAATTCAACAATAGTTACAATCTCAGCAACTGCTCTGACAGTTATAATAAGCATGATGGCGGGATTTGCACTCGCAAAGTATAAATTTTTCGGAGGAAATGCTATTTTTTGGACGATTCTTGCGACACTTATGCTTCCTCTTCAAGTGATCATGATTCCAATTTTCATAATTTTAAAAGATTTTCATATGCTCAATTCTTACCTTGGACTTATAATACCTCCGGCCGCAACACCAACTGGCATTTTTATCGTAAGGCAATACCTTGTTTCGCTACCAAACGAACTTATTGAATTTGCCAGAATAGATGGAGCTTCTGAATGGAAAATCTTTTGGTCTATAATATTGCCTCTTTCTACTCCTGTGATTGCAACTTTAACGATATTTTCCGTTATGTGGAGATGGAATGATTTCTTATGGCCTTTAATAGTTATAAGCAACGAAAAATTGTATACGGTTCAATTGGCTCTTGGTATGTTTTCCGGTCAGCATACGATAAACTGGTCTGGTCTATTACCAATGACTGTTTTGTCTATGATTCCAATAGTCATAGTTTTTATTGCGTTTCAGCGCTTGTTCATTCGTGGTATATATGCCGGATCGGTAAAATGAGGAGAGATAAATATGATTAAGGCAGATATAATTGCTATAAGCCCACATCCAGATGATGTAGAAATTGGATGTTCTGGATTTATACTAAAAGCCAAGAAAAATGGGTATAAATCAAAGATTGTCGTTGTCACAAATGGGCAATCAGGACTTTATGGAGAACCTGATGTAAGAAGAAAAGAAGCCATTCAATCGTCAAGAATTTTAACGGAGGAAGATCCTATTTTTTTGGATGAAAAAGATGGCTTTGTTGAAAATAATATAATCTTAAGAAAAAAGATATCAAATGTAATAAGAATGTTTAAGCCACAAATAGTTATTTCGCCTTACATTAAAGATAAGCATCCCGATCACATCGCCGTTTCTTCTGCCGTAAGAAATTCCATCTTTTCTGCTCGATCAAATATAAAAGAACTTGAAGATGAGGTTCATGATGTTCCAATTCATCTTGAGATGATAATAAATCCACTTTATTATGGTTTACCAGAGATCATTCTTGATATTTCCGAAGTGTGGAATGAAAAAGAAAAAGTATTGTCAATTTATACTTCTCAAAAACCTATAATAGATTCTTACAAAAATTTCGAAAAAATCCTTTCACACTCTTTTGGTTTACATCATTGTGAATTTTTAAGTGTCAGAAAATCTATTTTGAAAAATATAAATTCATTTTTTGAGAGGTAAAAATATGAAAATATCAAAATCCTCCATAGAATCGGAGATTATCTCGGAATATTATTTATCAAATCCTTATCTTACAGTTAAAATAAATAAAAGCGATATTTCCGGGATCTTTGGATCGGACAATGGAAAGTATGTTGAATCGATTTCCATAGATCAAGTTTTTGAAAGTGCTGTATATCATCCAAATATGGTTATATTCATGGGTCAGACACAGGTTGAATGTGTACTTTCTCATGAAAAGGCGGCTTTGGTAATATCACTTCAAGGTCCTAAGGTTAGAATGAAAGTCAAGATCGCCTTTCAGAGAGATCTAAGGATACCTGTTATCGAAAAAATATTCCGTGAGAATGAAAAATACAATGTATTTGAAGATAACAAAAGAATAAAATTCATTGGAAGAACAAAAAAAATTTCTATGAGTTTTGAAAATGCTAAATTCAAGATGGTAAAGAAAGGAGATTATTTTTTATTCGATATTTTTCCCCAATACAAGGCTTGGGTGATAATGAATTTCGATAATGAATCTGAACTCAATTTTTCAAAAGATATTTACAGATCAAATTCAGATTATATCAATTACCTTGAAGGCAGATTTGACTCTAACGAAACAATTTTAAATTCATTATTCGTTTTTTCACTTCACACCGCCTTTGCGAATTACAAACATGGAATTGAAAAGAATTTTTCGGCCTTATTTGCCGGCCCAAACTACTCTCTTCCTCCAAGAACATATTACAGAGATTCATTTTGGACATCAAAAGCACTTCTTCCCTTTAAACCTTCAATAGTAAAGAATCAAATTTTATCTCTCTTAGATGGAATAAGTGATCAAGGGACAGCACCAAGCGGTATTATATTCGCTTCAGAGTCTGAACTTAAAAGGTATGAAGAATTTATAAAAACGGATCCACGCATTGCAGAATTTCAGAAAAACCCTAAAGATTGGTGGTCAGATCATTGGGATTCACCATATTTGTTTGTATTACTTGTTTATGATTATTTTAAATGGACTAAAGATTTTTCTATCCTTAATCCTGAAGTAATAGATGCTTTCAAATTAATTCTTGAGAGATTTGCAAACAGCGGTTGGATTTTCCGCAAAACCGTTGATACAAGAGATTGGTCAGACAATGTTTTGAGATCCGGTTTTGTTACTTACGACTTGTCTCTATACGCAAGTGCTCTTTTTGCAGCAAGTGATTTGCTAAAACACATCGGCAAAGATGGATCTAAATATCTTGAAATTTACAAATTAGTAAGAAGTTTCATAAACAAAAATTTATGGAAGAAAGATCATTTCATCGATTATTTTGATGAATATACTGGCAAGATAGAAGATCATTTAAATATAGATACATTGGTTGCGATGCTTTACAATATCGCAGATGATCGAGAAATAGCAATAAAATACATTAAAAGCACATTATTTACATCTGAAAACAAATCACAACGATTTGGTGATTGGGGAATCATGAGTGTTTGGCCATTTTACAAATATCGTGAAGATCTCAGATCTAAAAGTGCTTTCCCTTATAGATATCACAATGGAAGTGACTGGCCGTACTGGGACGGTGTGCTGGCTAAAATTCTTTTAGATATAGACGATCCAGACTGGAGGTATCCTCTTTTAAAATCATGGGAATATTCAATCTCACATGGTTGGTACTTGCCAGTTGAGTATTATTCTCCTCCATTTGGTCGAGGTGGATTATTACAGGCGTGGAGTTCAACACCGGTATGGGCTATTGTTTCTGGAGGATTTGGAGTGGATCCGGTCTCACATGAAGATTTGAAAATGAAAATCCCACCTTGGAATAAATCAAGTTTAAAATTCGAACTTTTTGGAAAAGATAGGGAATTGTCATTTTGAAGAAAATAAAGTTCTTTTTTAGCCACGAGTTTAATGGCAAAGGCGCTTTTGAATGGCTTGAAAAGTTTTTGTGAAAGGAGATGTTTGAATTGTTAAGGTCACAGATAAATCTTTGCAGATCGACAATTGAACTTTCGAACATGTGGAAGATAAAATCTCACGGTAAGGGAAGGCCGATTGCGGTTTCTGCCAGTTGGAACGACCAATACGAAGACCTTTTCTTTGAAGAGGGTCCGGTTGAATATATCTACGATTTGGATGTGCCATCTGAATGGATCAAAAAGCGAGTAAGACTTTATTTTGGGGCAGTAAACACAAAGAGCAAGGTGTACGTAAACGATGATCTGGCAGTATCAAATGACATAGGATACCTTCCGTTTGAATGCTATCCGAAGTTGAAATACGGATCTACAAATAGAATCCGTGTTGAGGTTGAGAACAAACTGTCAAAAGATGATCTGCCATCCGGTCGAATGCCGGGTTTCGAAAGAGCCGGCAACTTTCCTCCTGCGAATTTCGACTTTTTCCCGTACGGCGGAATCATAAGAATGCCTTACATTGAACTTTCATCAAAGGCATCTGTTTTGGATATAGATTTCAGATGCGATAAATCCGTTCCATCCCAAAAGTTGGGTCTTGCAGACATCGCAATCGAAATGACCGAAGAGTGCGTTGGAAAAGATGTCGAGGTATCGATTGGCGATCTGAAAAGTACAAAAAAAATAATATCCACAAAGGAAAGTTTTCATTTAGAGATCAAGAACGCGCATTTTTGGAATTTGGACGATCCATATCTTTACGAGGTAAAGGCGAGGGTTCTTTCCGGAAATGAATTGATCGATGAGTACAAAATAAGAACGGGTATAAGAATGATATTCTTAGATGACAAACACATGCTTTTGAATGATATCCCTATCAAATTGCTTGGCTTCGGAAAGCACGAAGAATTTCCTGTCGAAGGGCAGGGCACCTTCAAACCTTTGATCGTCAAAGATTACGATCTGCTAAGGTGGATCGGCGCGAATTCTTTCAGGACCTCACATTATCCTTATTCCGAAGAATGGCTCGATATGGCAGACGAACTTGGCTTTCTTGTCATAGATGAAGCACCACATGTCGGCCTTGAAAAGTACCATTACGAAAATGAAAAGACCGTTGATCTGTGCGTGGAGGATATCAAAAGACTCATCGACAGAGACAAAAATCATCCATCTGTGATCATGTGGAGCGTTGCAAATGAGCCGGATTCTGCGCATCCTAAATCGGACGGATTTTTCAAAAAATTGTATGATACGGCCAAAGATTGCGATCCGACAAGGCCGACTACGATGGTAAGTTGCGTTCCATTTTGCGAAAAATCAGGAGGGCCGGATGTGGCGATGAAACATTTCGATGTCATAAGTGTGAACCGCTATTATGGCTGGTACAACCACCAAGGAAAGATAGAGGAGGCCGAGAAATTGCTCTCGGACGATCTGGATACGCTTTACAAAACTTACAAAAGACCTATAATTTTGACGGAGTTCGGTGCCGATGCGATATCCGGCTTTCACGCAAATCCGGTACAGATGTTTTCGGAAGAGTACCAGTCTGAATACATCGAGAAATTGTTTAAAGTCGTAAATGAAAAAGATTTTGTAACCGGCATACACGTCTGGGCCTTTGCAGATTTTAAAACGGCCCAGAATGTTCACAGACCGCTTTTCAATTACAAAGGGGTCTTCACGAGGGACAGAAATCCCAAGATGGCCGCGCATACTTTAAAAAGATTATTGAGGAGATGATGATATGAAAATCACATTTGTAGGAGCAGGAAGCGTAAGGTATACACTGAAATTGGTAGGCGATCTGGCAAAGACGAAAGAACTGGCCGGAACGGTCATTTCTTTGATGGACATCGACGATCGCAGGCTTGACGCCATATACAATCTTTCTCAAAGGTACACATCTGAAATAGGCGGAGACCTGAAATTCGAAAAGACGACGAATTTGGAGAAGGCTCTCGACGGTGCGAACTTTGTCATAAACACGGCCCTTGCGAGGGGAGAAGGTCACCAGGACGGATATGTCCAGTACGAGATGATGAGAGACATCGGTCAAAAGCACGGATATTACCGCGGGATAGATTCGCAGGAATTCAACATGGTATCTGATTATTACACGCTTTCGAATTACAATCAACTCAAACTCCATGTGGATATCGCAAGGGCGGTTGGGAGGATATGTCCGGATGCATATCTTATTCAGACTGCAAACCCAGTCTTTGAAATAACGCAACTTATCTTGAGACAGACACGGACAAAAGTAATTGGTTTTTGCCATGGATTCGGAGGTGTGCATGAGGTCTTCAAGACTTTGGGTCTTGACGAAAAGGATGTAGACTGGCAGATAGCGGGAGTCAATCACGGAATATTCTTGAACAGATTTGTATACAGAGGAAAAAATGGATACCCAATTTTAGATGAATGGATAAAGGATAAGTTACCGGAATGGGAATCGACGAGTCCGTGGGACATGCAGATGAGTCCTGCGGCGATGGACATGTACGAATTTTACGGATATTTACCGATAGGTGACACCGTAAGAAACGGGACATGGAAGTACCATTACAACCTTGAGACGAAGAAGAGATGGTTTGGGAAGTTTGGAGGAATAGACAACGAAGTCGAAAGACCAAAATTTTACGAGGAGTTAAGGCAGATAAGAGAAAAGATAATAGATGTTTCAAAAGACCCATCCGTGAAACTAACCAAATCGTGGCCTGAAGAATTTCCAAAGGATAAATTAAGTGGTGAACAACAGGTGCCGTTCATAAACGCGATCGCAAACGGGAAAGAGGCAAGATTGTATCTCAACATTTTAAACAAAGGCACGATAAAAGGAATCCCTGACGATGTAGTCATTGAGGTGCCGGTTAAGGTAGACAAAAAAGGAATCCATCCGGAGAAGATAGAGCCGGATTTGACGGATAGGATAAAGAAGATGTATCTGACACCGAGGATAATGAGGATGGAGATGGCGCTTGAAGCTTTTATAACCGGAGACAGACGGGTACTCGAAGAAATTTTAATAAGGGATCCGAGAACGAAGTCTGAGAAACAGGCAAAGGACGTTTTGGACGAGATAATGAATCTCCCATTCAATCAAGAGATGAAAAAACATTACAGATCATAGTGACATACAAAATTCTCTCATACCTTGCAATAATAGCGATAAGGTCTCGACCTTTCCGCCTTTGCTTGCAATATTTGCTGCCATAATTTTGGATCT
Organism: bacterium; assembly: GCA_021800445.1. Classification (GTDB taxonomy): domain Bacteria; phylum Thermotogota; class Thermotogae; order Mesoaciditogales; family Mesoaciditogaceae; genus Athalassotoga. Next base: position 30,026 of record JAJYYZ010000018.1, read on the forward strand.
TTTATCTGGTATGCCTGTCTGTTTTCAGAATTGCTCGGTATAGTCAGTGGTACGAATGCCTTTTTATCTCCCTTGACGATAGGCATCTTTTTGAACTTTGAAAGGTTAAGGGTCGAATTTGGGAGTATGGCAAATGTTGTGCTTTTGAGTGCCTTCATGCCAGCACCTTTACTGACGCTTTTGTACTCGATAGACAAAAAACTCGATCCTGAACTGGCCGGTGGGACTGTAATCACGACCGTTATCGTAAGTTCGATATTTCTTTTGATCTTTGGAGGTAGCATATGAGTTTGTACGATGGTGTGATTGATTGGGGAATTAAAAGGGCTCAGAATTCAAAGATGATAGCCTTGGGCTTTCACTCAGTCATAGACGGTCTTGTGAAGGTTGATTCGCAAAAGATCGGCAATTTGGATATCCCTATTCCGCGCGATCTTTCAGAAATTCCGGATTCAATAAAATGTGCCGAAGATTTCTGGAAGGGATTGATCTTTTCTTTTGTCAACGGAAGCGCACTCCAGTTGATGATCGGTTCTAAAGAGGTTTACGAATGGATCATGAAAACCTTCGGAACGGGCACTTTAAGGCTAGGCGGGACTTCGGCGAATATGGCCAAGGGTCTTGTGCCCTTTCCATTTGAAAAGATCCTTGTCTACGTTTACCCTTTAAAAAAGGAGATCGCGACCCTTTTTCCAAATTCTAAAAATCTTTTCGTTGTAGGGAAAAAAGGCCTTGATCATCCCATTAACGCTTATGATGGAGAAGGAATCGATGCAATACACTGGATTTTTGAATTTTCTGAAGGTCAATCTATAACGATTAATGGCAAAACTTACACCTGTCCGAGATCTAACAGATTCATAGCCTCATGGAATCCCGTCAATTCAAAATTAGAGGTAAGAGATCCATTCAAATCTTACGTCATAGATCATGCGGAAGAAATTTCTCACTTTCTTGTCTCGGGCTTCCATATCATGCAAGATATTTATCCGGACGGAGAGACGATCGAGGACAGGATCGATGAACTTTTGAAATTCATAAAAGCGGTAAAAGATAAAAATTCTAAAATGAAATTCCATCTCGAATTTGCCTCCATAAGAAGAGACAGGGTAAGAAAGGCCGTTGAAGAAAAGTTATTTTCAAGGTTTGATAGCCTCGGCCTTAACGAGGTCGAACTTTCATGGATTGCAAGGGATATGGGGTATGATGGAAAAGATATTTTAAATTTAGACGTTGAAAGGATATCTCGTGTGATATCCAAAATCATGAAAGGAAATCTTTCGAGGGTGCATTTTCATGCGCTTGGCTTTTATCTGCTTGCGCTTAGAAATTACGATCTCGAGTCTCAAAAAAAGGCCCTCGCCTTTGCTTCTCTTGCGGCAGCCCAGAGGGCTATGGACGGCGAGATAAATTTGGAAAGATTCAAGTACATGTTGGATGTCCCTGAGAAGTACGATTATAAAGAATGGGAAGAGAAAGGAATTCATTTTGTGCTCTTTCCGACGAAGGTTGTTCCGTACCCAAAAATAACGGTCGGCCTCGGTGATACAATATCTTCTTTGGGCTTTGTCTTGGGGTAAAATAATGGGCTCGCAGCACGTCGCTTGTGGCACGTAGAATGAAATTGAGAATTAGCAATTGAAAATTGGCAATTAAAACCTGTTCATTCGTGTCTTCCTGCTTAACATTCTGAACAGAAATACCATAGCTTTACACACACTAATGAAAAGCAGGAACGATTAATATGGTATACTTAAAATGTAAGTAATACCATATTTTAAGTAAGGAGTTGATTTTTATGCCGAAAAATTTGAATATTTCGAGAATAACAAGGAAAGGTCAGGTAACCATTCCAAATTCAATAAGGAAATCTCTTAACATATCTCCAAATGATGTCGCAGAGTTCAAAATAGTAAATGGCAAAATTTATTTAACAATAAGGCCGAGTAACCTTTCCATGTTAGAAAAGAATTTTGGCAAAGTTAAACCACTTACGAGGCCCGAGAATTTCAAGGAGATTCGAAAAGACTTCGAGGAAAAAGCGGGCAACGAGGCAGAAAAAGAGATGAAAGGATGAAATTCATAGACACAAATGTGTTTTTAAGATATTTTACGGCAGACGATCCTCAAAAATCAAAAAATTCTCTTGAATTGTTAAAGAAGATCGAAAATGGCCAAGAGGTGGTAACAACCTCCTCTCTTGTGATCTTTGAAACGATCTTCACACTTGAACATTCTTACAAAGTCCCAAAGTCTGATATTTTTCAATTGTTAGAGCCAATCTTGAATCTTAAAGGCCTTTCTCTCGAAAATAAATCCACTTTTATAGAAGCGCTAAAGATTTATTCAGAAGAAACCTTTTCTTTTGCCGACGCTTTTAACGTTGCGGTGATGAAAAAAATGAATATAAAAGAAATATACAGTTATGACAGAGATCTTGACAAGATCGATGGAATAAAAAGGATAGAGCCATAAAGAGGTGATTTAATTGAATTTTGAAGAACTTGAAGTTATAAAGGATGTAACGGGCCAGTTGATAGATTTCACGCTAAACTTAAGACAGAGCGGCCATCCGGGAGGATCGAGATCGAAGATGCACGCATTCTGGTCTATGGTCTTTTCAGATTATTCTCACTTTGATTTCATCCATCCCGAAAACCCTCTTTCGGACAGGTTCATTCTTTCTGCAGGTCATACAGTTCCTTTGATTTACGCCGCCCTGACTGTGATAGGAGAATCTTTCAAAAAAAAGTTTGAAGAGACAAAAGATGAGAGATTTTTCATAGATCCGTCAAAAATTGTCCTTTTGGATGATCTTCTAAAGTTCAGACACAGAGACGGACTTTCGGGCCATGCCGAATTTTCAGGAAAGACTTTGGTTTTGAAATTCAACACGGGTCCTGCCGGCCACGGTCTTCCCGCCTCTGTCGGAGAGGCCCTCGCTCTTAAACGTGCGGGAACGGATGTCAAAGTCTGGTTAATTGAGGGAGAGGGAGCGCTCAGCGCTGGTGCTTCTCACGAGTCTAAAAATTCTGCCTACGGGTTAGGACTCGATAATCTGTACTGGCTTATAGACTGGAATGATTTTGGAATAGACGATCATCCCGTAAGCAGGGTCATCCACGGTACGCCAGATGATTGGTTTATGCCTTACGGATGGAATGTCGCCGGATGCGAAGAAGGACACGACTGGCAAAAGATTTTTGATGCTTTCAAAAAGATCGAGACGCAAAAACAAAAGCATCTTCCCAACGCAATCTGGTTTAAGACTAAAAAGGGCTACGGCTATGGTGTGTACGACAACAAATCTCACGGAAGTCCTCACAAGGCAAATTCCGAGATCTTTTGGCGGACAAGAGAGGAGTTCATGGAAAAGTACGGCGTTGATTTTGAAGGATATGGTAAACCTGCACCGGACGGAGATGAGTTTGTAAGGCAGACAAGGGCGAATTTGAAAAAAATTATCGATGTGATCTTAAAAAATGATGAACTTGTAGAAAAGATCACCGGTGAACTCATCCAAAAAAGGATCGAAATTTCGAAAAGATCCTTTCCTGTTTTAGATTCGCGAGTTTTCGAGGATAAATCTCTTTTCGACTACACCGCATATCCGGCAGAGATATTTTTCAAACCCGGATCGAAGGCCGCGAATAGACAGGCTCTTAAATCCTGGGGCGCATGGATAAATGCCATGAGCGCGAAAAAGTACAAAAGACCGTTATTTCTGGCAGCCTCTGCCGATCTTACAGAGTCCACCAATTTGTCAGGCTTCGGAGAAGGGTTTGGAGATTTCAAAGGGTATGGCTGGTATGACAGAGAAAGAAATTTGGACGGCGCGCTTTTGCCGCAGGAGATAACGGAATTTGCAAATGCCGGCATTTCCGCGGGCGTTGTAAGCGTGAATTTATCCGATAGACCTTACGAGAAATTCAATGGCTTCTGGATGGCAACCTCTACATACGGTGCCTTTGCGTATTTGAAGTACGGACCTTACAGATTGTTTTCCCAGATGGCCCAAGACTGTCCGGTAAAACTCGGCAAAGTTCTGTGGGTTGTGGGCCATTCGGGGCCAGAGACGGCAGACGATTCGAGAACACATTTCGGCATCTTTTCGACGGTTGTCACGCAATTATTTCCAAAAGGTCATATAATCAACATATATCCGTGGGAGGCAAATGAAGTGCCTGTTTTGTTGGGAGCGGCACTTACGAAAGATGTGCCGATTGTCGCAATTCATCTGACAAGGCCTCCCATTGAGATACCTGACAGAGAAAAGATGGGAATTCCCTCCCATTTTGAGGCCGCAAAAGGCGTTTACCTGATAAGAGATTTCAAGGCGGGAAAGCATGATGGTACGATCCTTGTAAGGGGTACCATGACGACTTATAACCTCATAAAAATTTTAGATATTCTCGATGATAAATACAATTTGAAGATCGTCTCGATCCCTTCAAAAGAACTCTTCGATATGCAGCCAAAAGAGTACAGAGAAAAGATATTGCCGTGGAAAGATTGGGAAGAGTCGATGGTCATAACGAATGAATCTTTGAAGGCCGTTGAAGGCTGGATGGTGACAAAGAAATACGTTCAATATTGCATGTCATCTGATTGGGACAATCGCTGGCGCACGGGAGGCACGGTAGATGAGGTCATAGACGAGGCGCACCTTTCTGCAGAGTACATCCTCAAAGGCATAGAAAAGTTTGTGAAGAGGCGATCGATATAGACTCGATTTTTTAACCCTATTTGGTATAATTAACCCAATGAGGCGATACATATGTACGTTATAATAGTTGGGTGTGGATATTTCGGAACATCTTTGGCTCTAAAGTTTGCAGATGAGGGGCACGATGTTGTCGTTATCGACAAGGATAAAACTGCATTTTCCAAACTCGGAATGGCTTTTAATGGACTTACGATCGTCGGAGTTGGTATTGACGAAGATATTCTCAAAAAAGCCGGTATTGAAAAGTCCGGAGCCGTCATTGCGGCAACACGCGATGACAACACAAATATCATGATAGCCGAAATTGCCAAAATGATTTACAAAGTTCCAAAGGTCATGGCAAGGGTTTATCTTCAATCAAAAATTGGAACTTACAAGGATTTCAACGTTGATTTTGTATGTCCTACAACGATAGGTGTGGAAGAGATGTACAACATGCTTTTTTCCGATGGTATCAAATTGCGCGCAAATATTGGAGACGATCTTTCTATCTTTGAAGTAGCGGTGCGTAAAGATAAAAGTTTCAAAGCGAAAGATGTAGAATCCAAATTCGATGTCAGAGTTTGTGCCGTAAAAAGAAAAAATTTTGAGATTGTTTCTGAAGATCAAGACTTACAAAAAGATGATGTAGTTGTGATTTTATCCGACCTGGAAGAAGCAAAAAAAATTTCAAAATACTTTGGTGACGTGGAATGAAAATAATAATAGTCGGCGGAGGAAAGGTAGGATATTATCTTCTCAAGACACTTTACGGGAAAAAGCACAAGATCTCGGTTGTGGAAAAGGATCCTGTCAAATGTGCAGCAATTGCAGAAGAGATGAACAGCGTAAATGTCATAAACGGCGATGGAACGGAAATCAACGATCTTAAGGAGGCTGGCGTCGAAGAGGCGGATGTTATCGCTGCGGTTACCGGAAAAGACGAGGTAAATCTCATCTCATGTCAGATAGCAAAGAAAAATTTCAACATTTCCAAAACGATTGCAAGGGTTAATAATCCCAAAAATGAAAGTGTGCTTAAATCTTTAGGCGTTGACAACGTCGTCTGTTCGACGGCATTCATTGCAAATGTCATCGAGCAGGAAGTTGTGCTCGGAGCGATAAGATCACTTTTGACCTTTTACCATGGCGATCTCAATATTTTGGAGATAAAAATACCGCACAACTCTCCATCTGACGGCAAAAAAATAATGGAAATCAAACTGCCTCGAGACAGCATAATCGTAACGGTTATAAAAGCGGACAAACCAATAGTACCAAGAGGTGATACGCAAATAGATGAAGGCGATCTCGTCATAATAATGTCGAGAAAGGACAAAATTGATGAGATAAAAGCCATTCTTGTCGGATCAGGTGATGGAAATGAGGCAAAAAATTGAAAAGATTAAAGATTCCTCGGTGGGAATTTTAATTGAAGTAGGGTATTCTGCCATCCTTATTGGAGTCGCTTTTCTGATAGGATATCTGCTCACCCGCTGATATGAGTAAAAAAACGGTTTATTCGGATTTAAAAGTAATAAATTACTACACCGCCAAAATAGTCGAGACGATGGGATGGGTAATGGCAATCCCGCTTGCCACGGCTTTGATTTTCGGAGAATGGAATACGGCCATAGATTTCGGGATAGGTATGGCCATTTCTTTTATTTTCGGATTCACACTTGAGATCATATGCCGGGATCATCAAAAGGAAATGGATTGGCTTCATGGAATGTTCATAGCGGCGTACGCATGGATAATTCTCATTATCATCGATGCAATTCCCGGATACCTTTCCGGTCATTACCTTTCATTTTTGGATGCCGTCTTCGATGTTATGAGTGGCTTTACAACGACGGGTCTCGTGCTGATTCAGAGGATGTACGATCTTTCGATAGGCATGAACATGTGGAGAGCACTCCTCACGTTTGTCGGCGGTCAAGGTATGATCGTTCTTTCGTTGAGTGTTCTCATAGGCATGCGTGGTGGGTATATGATGTACATAGGGGAAGGAAAAAGCGAAAAACTTCTTCCGAGTTTTACAAAAACCGCAAGGGCAATATGGAATATCAGTCTTATATATCTTGCCGTCGGAACTATCGCCCTGTTCATCGTGGGCCTTGTTATAGGGCTAAAACCTGTAAGCGCACTTTTGAACGGTATATGGATCTTCATGTCAGCGTGGAGCACAGGAGGCTTTGCCCCGCATTCACAAAACATTCTTTATTATCACAGCATGCTTTACATGCTTATAACAATGGTGATCTTCATAATAGGTTCTTTCAATTTCGCACTTCACTACGCTGTAATGAACAAAAACAGAAAAGAGATATATAAAAACATAGAAACACAGTCTTTTTTCATAACCGTCCTTATAACCTTTACCATAGTCGCAGTCGGTCTTGTGAGAGACAACGTCTATCCAAATGCCGTTATTCTCTTTAATAAGGGATTTTATCAGTTGATTTCCGCACACACAACAACCGGTTTTATGAATATATACCCTTCACAGTTCGGATCGTGGGGAACACTTGCCATGGTCGGCATAACGATCGCAATGCTTATAGGTGGAAGTACAAGTTCAACTGCCGGAGGAATAAAGGGAATGAGGATCGGCATAATCGCCAAATCATTTGTTTTTGAGACAAAAAAACTTTTCATGTCATCAAAAACCATCAAAGTGCAGAAATTTCATAATCAGGAAGATATCGATCTCGATAACGAAGTCATCAAAAATGCCATGGTCATAACGATGATGTACATTCTTTCATTCGTTGTAGGACTTATAATAACGCTCATTTACAAATATCCGATAGAAAAGGCTGCATTTGAAGTTGCATCGGCTCTTGGAAATGTCGGGCTCTCGACCGGCATTACCTCTCCTTCGATGCCGGACGTGCTGAAAGTGCTTTTCATAATTTTGATGTGGGTTGGAAGACTCGAATTCATGGCTGTTATAGCCTTTGTTGCCTATCCGTTCATGGGGACAAAAAGAAGATGAAGCATTTTGTTTTTCTTATATTTATGATCTTTTTTGTGTCTGTGATTTTTGCCATGCCGACTATATCTGATATGATAAACAACCCAGAAATATACAATGGAAAATTTTTAACAGTCCAGGGTCAGACCGTCGATAGCGTTATGAGAAGGGGAGACTATGCGTGGGTCAACATGACAGATGGCACTCAAACTTTGGGCTTTTGGATGCCTTATTCTCTTGCAAAAGAGATAAAATACACGGCAAGTTATGACTTCAGAGGCGATCTTTTGACAGTCGAGGGGACCTTTGTTGCCATGTCTTTGAAACACGACGGAGACATGGAATTTGACGTTTCGAAAATAGTTAAAATCATTCCGGGAGAAAAAATTATCCACACAATAGATTTTGACAGGATAATCTTTTTAATCGTCATATTTGTAATAGCATTTGTTTTGTGGGTTTTAAAGAAAAAATTTTTCACTCCAAAAATTTAACCCACATTTCGCACATCTTTGATCAGAAATAATATTTTTCATATTCAACTCCCAAAAGTTTTATCACTTTGATCTGCAAGTCTTTTAAATTCGCTATCTGCGTGGTTGTTTGCCCATCTGCTACCA
>JAJYYZ010000019.1 GCA_021800445.1 bacterium
AACATGAAAGCGATGGGACAGTGCTTGAATCTGGGAAAGAGCGTTGCGGACAATGGATGGGGGATGTTCACATCTTTTCTCAATTACAAGTTAGAAGATAAAGGCAAAGCGCTTGTAAGGGTAGGTAAATGGTATCCGAGTTCTAAGACCTGCAGTGTATGCGGATATGAAAAAGAAGAGTTGACCTTGGATATCAGGGAATGGGAATGTCCGAACTGTCATACCATCCACGACAGAGACATAAACGCCGCGATAAATATAAAGCGTCAAGGATTACGCATGATTAGTCATGAATTTGAGAACCGTGGGACACACGGGGATAGCTCGTTGATACTTAGCACAGGGGTGCTATTGAGCGAGAAGCCCTCACTTCTATAAGTGGTGGGAGCATGTCACAAATCGAATTTCTCTATTCATATTAGCGAAGGGCAGAAGGCCCATGAGGAAGCCTTCACAGCGTAGCAAGAACAGATTCCGAAGGAGCACCTGCCGGAGCTAAAAACCATTCAGAATTTAAATTTAACTCAGTATAAAAAGACTTCGTGTTTATAACGAAGCCTCATTTTGATTGTTGCCTTTCGTTATTTTGAAACTATGTAATCGACAACGCTTTTTACATCTGTCAATTTGGAAATATCTTCGTCGGGAATCTTTATTCCAAATTTTTCTTCGAGATCCATCGTCAACTCGACAAGATCGAGAGAGTCGGCACCAAGATCATCGACGAGTTTTGAACTTTCTTTTATTGTATCGATGTTAACTCCAAGATGGTTTGCTATTGCTTTCTTTACCTCATCCAAAACCTCAGAATTCTGCAATTTCGGCATTTTTTACCACTCCTTCCAATTTATCCATTTCATCTATTGTGTCTGTTGAATAGGTCTCCGCGTTGGCGATCTTCTTTACAAGGCCGCAAAGCACATTACCGGATCCAACTTCCACATATCTTGTTATGCACATTTCATTCATCGTTTGCACCGTTTCGATCCATTTGACCGGAGATGTAAGTTGCTCTATTAATTTAGACTTTATTTCATCTATCGTTCCGGCCACTTTACCTGTAACGTTGAGTATCACAGGCACCTGAGGCCTTCTAAACTCTATTTTGTTCAAAAATTCAGAAAGTTTTTCTTTGGCTGGCATCATGAGAGGCGAATGAAATGGACCGGAGACATTGAGTTGAACTACACGTTTTGCACCTGCAGATTTAAAAATTTCGATTGCGCTCAAAAGTGCCGTTATCTCTCCGCTTACGACAATCTGAAGAGGAGAATTATAATTCGCAACGTAAACACCATCTAAATTGCTTACAATTTCTTCAACCTTTTCAGGAGATAATCCAAGAATTGCGAGCATCGAACCCGCTCCACTTGGAATGGCATTTTCCATAAGTTCACCACGGAGTCTTACGGCTTTAAGTGCATCTTCAAATGAAAGTACCCCAGACGCGACAAGGGCTGAGTATTCACCAAGACTGTGGCCGGCAGCAACCTCAAAATCGATATTCTTCGATTTCAAAACCTCAAACGCCATAATAGAGGTTGTAAGTAGGGCTGGCTGGGCATTGTAGGTCTTGGTAAGTTCATGTTCATCATTGCCAAAGACTATTTTCCTTAAATCAACACCAAGAATGTCACAGGCATTGTCCATGATACGCTTTGATTCTGGATACTCATCGTAAAAATCTTTCATCATGTTCAATTTTTGCGATCCTTGACCTGGGAAAATTAAAGCATTCATGCTTTTACCTCCATATCTATCGTTTTAAATGAATCTATCGTTTCAAGCGTTTCGTTCCAGAGTTTAGACATTAGTTCTCTTACCGATGGAATATCGTTGACGAGTCCCGCGGACTGTCCTGACATGAAAGAACCATGATCTGTGTCTCCGTTGACAACGGCAGCCCTGAGGGCACCCTTTCCAAGTTGTTCAACTTCTTCAGGTTTTCCACCTCTTTCATCTATTTTGAGGAGTTCATTGGTCAGAGGATTTCTCAAGGCCCTAACGGGATGCCCTGTAACTCTTCCTGTCACAAGTGTATCTCGGGTTGAGGCTTTAAGAATTTTTTCTTTGTAATTTGGATGCACTTCGCATTCTTGAGTTGCCACAAACCTTGTTCCGATTTGCACACCTTCCGCGCCAAGGGCAAATGAAGCAGCTATTTGACTTCCTCTTGCTATACCTCCTGCGGCTATGACTGGAATTTCGACCGCATCGACAACGGCGGGTACGAGTACCATAGTTGTTACTTCACCGATATGACCTCCGGATTCCATTCCTTCGGCTATGACCACATCAACACCGTAAGATTCGAGCCTTTTTGCGAACGTTTCAGAAGCAACGACGGGGATAACCTTTATACCTTTTGCTTTGAGAGGTTCGACATATTTGGAAGGATTGCCAGCGCCAAAGGTGACGGCTGTAACGCCTTCTTCGATTATAACTTTGACTATCTCATCTGCCATTTTTTCATAAACGATGACGTTGACGCCAAATGGTTTATCGGTCATTGATTTGGTCTTTCTTATCTCAGATCTGACCCATTCGGGATCTCGTCCTCCAGATGCAACTATTCCAAATCCCCCCGCTTCCGAAACGGCAGCAGCGAGTTTCGCCGTCGAAACCTGGGCCATACCCCCCTGAATTATAGGATATTCTATTTTTAAAATTTCACAAACCCTTGAAAACATCTGATAACCTCCTTATAATTTAAAAATACTTGCCGCTATGCCAAGTCCTGCGCCATATCCTACGGTCAACACCATACTTGAGTTTCCAATTTTACCCAAATCTAAAGCGTCTTTTATCGCCAAAGGAACGGACGCTGCCGCTGTATTGGCGTGATCTTCGATGGAAATTTGAAACCTGTCAATGGGAAGATTTAATTTTTCGGCCACTTTTGCTATTATTCTGTAATTAGATTGATGTGGCACAAAAAGATCTACATCTTTTATATCTAATTCAGCCTTCCTGAGTACCTCTTCTATTCCTTCAACAATGGCTTCGACTGCAAATCTAAACACTGCCTTACCATCCATTTGAAGGAATTGTCCTGATCTTTGAATTATCGATTCGTAACCCTCTCCTTGAATTCTTGAATAATTTGCGATTATCCCGGGTTTATCAGATCTTTCCATCAAAATTGCTCCCGCACCGTCTCCAAAAAGTGGTCCTACCGCTTTATCTTTGAAATCTATTATTCCCGATAATTTTTCAGTTCCAACGATGCCTATTTTTGAAAAACTTCCTGATCTTATCATGGAATCTGCTATTTCCATTGCCTGAATAAATCCGGAACATCCTGCCTGAATATCTATGCCGCCTATCTTTTCTCCGAAAGATTGTTGAACTCTTCCGGATATGCCGGGAATAAGTGTGTCTGGAGTATTTGAAGCAACTATAAGATAATCGAATTTCTCGATCTCGCCATTTTTCATGGCATCATTCAAAGCCTTTACGCCCATTTCAACGACACTTTCTTCCGCTATATGGCGCCTTCTTATACCTGTTCTTTCAAAGATCCAATTTTTCACGCCGATCATATTTTCAATCTGAGAATTTTCAACAACTTTTGGAGGAAGATATCCTCCAACGCCAACGATTTTAGAAAAGATCATTTTTGCATTCCTAAAAGCAACGTTGCCGTTGCACACACATTACCATCGACTTTCGCCACTGCATCTGCGCTTATCATCCCCAAATGTTCTCCAGTTATCTTTATCTCATAAACTATTTTATCTCCTGGCCTTACAGGTTTTCTAAATCTAACTTTATCCGCTCCTACAAAGAGTGGCGTTTTACCGGGAACCAAAGTTATAAGGCCAGCCGTTTGAGCCATACCTTCGAGTATAAGTACTCCCGGCATAATGGGATTATCTGGAAAATGTCCCTGAAATTGTGGTTCATTGTAAGTAACATTTTTAAAGGCTACGATTTCTTTTTCGCTCTTGGATATCACACCGTCAACCATTAAAAAAGGATAACGATGAGGAAGTACGTCCGTTATCTTATCCATTTTTTTCCTCCGATATTACCGTTATTGTCAAAGTATCATGACCGTATATGGAAGCCAAGGCCGGATTCATAAAATCAGATGAGACTCTTGAACCAAATTTTTTTGAAAATTCTTTTGTTATGGATTCAACCGTTTTTTCTCTTCCGCTGTATCTTAAAATTATCGAGGATGGTTTATCTATCTCTTCAATTATCGACGAAATAGCGTTTTTCAAACTCCACATGCTTTTAACCACTGTTCGGCCAAAGCCAAATTTAACTATGTTGATCATCTTCGTGATGATCATAGATGCTTTTCTTTCGGAAATGACATCGTTCTTTCTCAAGAAAGAAAGATCTGAAAATAAAAGATATGTTGTGGTCGATTTGGCAAAAACGATGTCGTTATCAATTGAAATACCGCTGTTAAGAAACAAAGAAAGCGTGACGGCATCCATTTTCTCTTCGATGATGCTGATCCCATCGATAAGAGAAGAAAGAAATGTAAGTTCATCCTTTAAAAAACTGAAAGGCCTTGAAGGTAAAAATATTTTTACAGGTACGAGTTTAGAAACGATATCGTTGAGTTCATCAAAAGTTGGAAGTACTATGGCACTTTTTTTATTCAAAGAAAAATAAGATCTTCGATCTATTTCGGAGACTCTTAACTTTCCACTTTTCCATTCGATGTAGAGCGGTATTTTTTCTACACCTTTGACATCAATGGAATCATCTACAAGTATCTTCATTCAACCTCCCCGGCAAGCAAAGATACGTTATGACCCCCAAAGCCAAAAGAATTTGAAATGAAATTTCTGATTTTAACTTCTTGTGGCCTTTGAGGAACACAGTTAAGATCAATTTGTGGATCCAGATTTTCAAGATTAACAGTTGGAAACACAACAGATCTTTTCATTCCAAGCACAGACGATATGAATTCTATTGCACCTGCTGCTCCAAGCGTATGACCAATGGCACCTTTATTTGAACTCACAAAGATGTACTTTGATCTTTCTTTGAATATGTTTTTTATCGCTGTTGCTTCAGCTAAATCTCCAACAGGCGTAGAGGTAGCATGAGCGTTTATATAATCGATCTCCTCTATTGAAAGGCCTGAATTTTTTATGGCTATCTCCATCGCGGCGTAAGCTCCCGATCCGTTTGGATCTGGCTGCACCATATGGTAAGCATCATCGCTCATCCCATATCCCTTTATTTCAGCGTATATTTTGGCTCCGCGCTTTTTCGCGGATTCTAAAGACTCAAGCACTATTATTCCTGATCCTTCTCCCATGACAAAGCCATCCCTGTCCCTGTCAAATGGTCTGGATGCATGCTTTGGATCGTCATTTCTTGTCGATAAAGCCTTCATATTTCCAAAGCCCGCTATGGATATTTTACATATCGCAGCCTCAGATCCTCCTGCTATGACCGTATCGACAATTTCATGCCTTATCATGTCATAGGCAATGGCTATTGCATGTGCACTTGAAGCACATGCGCTAACGGTACCGAAGTTTGGCCCTTTCGCACCGTATTGAGTTGCTATCGCTCCTGAAAGCGTATCCGCTATCATCATCGGAACAAGAAAAGGGCTCACTCTCGAAGGACCTTTTGAGATCATATTTTCCACTTCAGATTCAAGAGATTTTATTCCACCTATGCCAGAAGAGACTATAACGCCGGCTTTTTCAAGCATTTCTTTTGAAGGATTCGCATCTTCGACAGCCTCTTTTGCCGCTGCCACTCCCAATTGTGTGTACCTGTCATGATGTCTCGCATCTTTTGAATCCATGTATTCGGTTGGATCAAAGTCTTTTATTTCAGCCGCTATTTGAGATTTAAAATCTGTCGGATCAAATGTGTTTATTTTATCTGTAAAACTCTCGCTAGAAAGCATCCCTTCGAAAAACGCTTCTTTCCCCGTTCCCGAGGCTGCTATTATTCCCATGCCTGTAATGACTACTCTTCTCATATGCAACGATATGCTCCTTTCTACGTTTCAAAAATTATATCAGCATGATTCGTGCCAAAATTATTTTTTCGTATTTATCGTTAATCCAAGAAAAATGGTAAGATACGATCGTTCAATTTTTGAATTGTTAAGGCAAATAGGTATCCAAATTTTGGAGGTCAAAGATGATTTTAAAGATAACAGGTGAAAGAGGATGCGGTAAAACCACATTTGTAAATGCAATTGTCAACATTACAAACAGAGAATTGATAGGATTCAGAATATTTTTTGAAATTCACAAAGTCGAAGCCACATAACCTCCGTCTATTCTTATCGTGGTACCTGTTATGTAGGAGGCACGATCGGAGGCGAGAAAGACAACGGTTGACGCTATTTCTTCCGAGTTTGCAAGCCTTTTTATATCTGTCTTTCCAACTACATCCTTACTTGCTTCTTCAAAGGTGATGTGCTTTTTTTGTGCGATATCGTTGAAAAGCGTTTTGATCCTTTCCGTAAGCGTATAACCTGGGGCAATGCAATTGAAAGTTACACCGTCTTTTGCATGTTCTGCTGAAAGACTTCTCATCAACCCTATCACTGCCATTCTTATAGAGTTAGATAGCAAGAGCCTCGGAATTGGTTCGTAAACGGATACAGAGGTCGATGCAATGATACGACCCCATTTTTTAGAAAGCATACCGGGCAAAAACGAGTTTATCAATCTAATCGCGCTCATCATCGTAAGATCGTATGCCGTATGCCAGTCTTCATCTGTTAAGTCTTCAATATCTCCTGGTTTAGGACCTCCGGCGTTTATAAAAAGCACATCAACGTCTCCGACTTCATTTGAAATGCGTTTTACATCATCGAATTTTGAAAGATCTCCGTCATGTCCGAAAACTTTTACATCGTATTTTTGGGATATTTCTTTTGCGATCTTGCTTGAATCATGTCTGGCGATGATATGAATCAGAGATCCTTCTTTGGCAAATTCATCTGCCACGGCGCGGCCAATTCCCTTTGTTCCACCACAAACGAGCACTTTTTTGTTTTTTATACCGAGATCCATTTTATCTCCTCCAAAATTGTCATTTACATAATTATACCCTCATGCTATAATCTATAAAAAGCGAAATTGTGGAGAGTTGTCATGAGCATAAGTAAAACGGCGAAGATCGATGGTAGTGTTGATTTTGGGCAAAATGTAGTTGTTGAAGATGAGGTTGAAATATCAAAGGATGTAAAAATAGGTCATAACGTTGTGATTCACGCAGGCGTTAAAATCGGAGAGGGTAGCGTCATATCTGACAACACGGTGCTGGGGAAGTTTCCATTTAAAGCATCTGCAAGTGCAACAACGAAGATAAAGAAACTTTCTTCGTTGGTGATCGGCGATCATGTCATGATCGGCGCAAATTGTGTGATCTACACGGGATCAATACTTCACGATAACGTCTTTGTAGGAGATCTTGCTTCAATTCGTGAAGATGTGGAGATTGGAGAGTACACGATTATCGGCAGAGGAGTTGCCATCGAAAATCAAACGACGATCGGGAAACATGTCAAAGTTGAAACCGGATCTTACATAACGGCCATGTCTACAATAGAAGATCGATGCTTTATAGCGCCAGAGGTTGCTTTTTCGAATGATAACTATCTCGGAAGAACGGAAGAGAGATTTAAGCATTTTAAAGGACCGACTTTGAAGAAGGGATCAAGAATAGGGGTTAACGCAACTTTGTTACCGGGCGTTACGATCGGAAAAGATGCCGTGGTAGCGGCAGGATCGGTCGTAACCAAAGATGTTCTTGGCGCGATTATAGTTGCAGGCGTACCAGCAAAGTATTTCAGAGATGTTCCGAAAGATCAGTTACTTGAAGAAGGAGGGGATTAAATGACTTGGAAAGGTTGGACGGCTCTTATTGCAGGTGTATGGTTTATAATTGCCGGTTTTCTTCCGTTAGGTGTTACGGGTAACATGTTAAACGATGTGATCGTGGGGATAATCGTCGCAACGGTTGGTTTCATGATGCTGCCAGAAGGTGCATCGTGGCAAGGATGGATAATAGGACTTGTGGGAGGAGTATGGATGATAATAGCGGCCTTCATACCATACGTTAGCGATCCAAGTACCCATCACCTTCATAATCTTGCCAACGATATAGTCATTGGCATAATAATTTTGATAATCGCTTTGTTTGAAAGATCAAAAAAGGCAAATTCAAAAACTGAAGTGAAGAGTTAATTTCATACAGATCTAAAATCATCTTTGTGAATGAATTCTTTTATGCGGTGAAGATCACCGCATTCTTTTTTTACCGTCTCGTATATTCTCTCCATAGGAGGGGGAAGAAGACCAAATTCAATCAGATTCTGTTTGAGGATGTTTTTTGATTCTCCGTCGAAAACCAACTTTCCATTCGAAATGATTATAGCCCTTTCAAAGTGTGAAATCGCTTCTTCAACGGAATGAGTTACTATGATGGTACTTTTACCTTTTGAACGAAAATCTTCGAGCATTTCAAAAAAAACATGTGCGCTTGCCGGATCGAGAGATGAAGTTGGTTCATCAAACACAAGGTATTTGGGGCCACACGCGATTACAGAGGCAATTGCGACTTTTCTTTTTTCTCCACCGGAAAGCGCAAACGGAGATTTTGAGATCACGTCCAATTCCAATCCCACCGCCTTTATGGATTCTTTTATTGCAGAGTCAACCGCCCTTTCGTTCATTCCAAAATTTCTTGGCCCAAAGGCTATTTCTTCGTAAACCGTGTCTGCAAAAAATTGGTGCTCTGGATACTGAAAAACAAGTCCTATTCTCTTCCTTATCTCAAACAGAAGATTTTTTTCTGATGTGAGCATGCCATCTACTTCAACTTTTCCAGTAGTAGGTTTTATTATACCATTCATGAGTTGTAAAATCGTCGACTTGCCTGATCCCGTTTTTCCCAGTATTGACAGAGATTCGCCATCTTTTATTTCAAATGAAGTATCGCTAATCGCTTCCTTTTCAAAAGGTGTTTTTCTGTCGTAGGTATAACTTACCTTTTCAAATCTGATCGACAATAATTCACCAACTTCCTTCCAAGTTCATCAACGTCCATAAGACGATCTATAATGCCAGCCTCAAAAAGATCGAGTTCGAAATCCACCAGTTTTGAACTTCCAAAATCTTTTTTTATCTTGCCGGCGATCTCAACTGTCTCTCCGTCAAAAAGTATGTGCTTGTCTTTGAGATAAATTATCCTTTTAGATATAACGATTTCGTCAATCAAATGCGTTGAGAATATTATGGAATGCCCGCTTTCGTGAAGCTTGACAAGAGTTTTCAAAATCGTTTCTCTGCTTACCGGATCCATCATCGATGTCGGTTCATCCATTACCATATATTTAGGTTTCATCGCAAACACGTCGGCAACGCACAGCAATTGCTTTTGACCACCAGAAAGTCTGTGCGGTTCCACATCTTTTAGATTTTCGAGTCCAACGAATTTGAGCGATTCATCAATTCTCTTCAACATTTTATCACGTGGAATGCCGAGATTTTCAAGGCCAAAGGCAACGTCTTCTTCCACAGTCGTACCGACAATTTGGTTTTCCGGATTTTGAAAAACAACGCCAACGTTCTTTCTCAAGTCCCATATGTGGGTTTCATCTTTTGTGTCTATACCGTCTATTGATACCGTTCCTGAAGTTGGAAGGATAAGTCCATTCATCAATTTGAATAAAGATGTTTTACCTGCTCCATTCGATCCAAGTACCGCTATGAACTCTCCCTCACCGATTTCAAGGTTTATACTTTCAAGAACTTTTACATCTTCGTATTCAAAACTTACATTTTCAAATTTTATCATTTTTTGAGATGTAAACCCTTATTCCTCCATCTTTCACAAGTGTTGAAACTTTACCGAATATCCTTTTCATCTCTCTTTCTATCGCACTTCCTCCGGCGTTATGAATGCCAACGCATAAAATAGAGCCGTTGACTTTTAAATATTCCCTTGATTCTTCTATCAATTTTACCCAAACTTTTTTACCGGCAGCCATTGGTGGGTTGAAAACGATGAAATCAAAGGTCATCTCTTTCCATGGTTCAAAACCGTCTCCCGATCTCACAACTGCCGAAACGTTGTTGTTTTTAGCGTTCATCTTTGCGTATTCGAAGGCTCTTTCGTTGATATCGCTCATGAAAAGGTTTATATCCGGATCTTTAACCTTCAGAGATATCCCGATAAACCCATATCCACATCCAAGATCGAGCAAATCTCCCGTCGCGTTTTCCGGAAAATTTCTCACGAGTACAACAGAAGCCCTGTCAGGGCTGCCAAATGAGAAAACACCGCTGACACTTTTGAATTGAAGTTTAACACTTTTTACACCGAATTCGAATACCTTTTCAACAGTTTTGCTTGTTGGATTTTTAGAGTAATAATGTTCAAACATACTTCTCTCCATACTCGCAAATGCCAAGCAAAGGGCAATTTTGACAGATCGGCTTTGACCTGCAATAAACTTTTGAATGCTGAACTATAAGGGCATGAAATTCTCCGAGTGTTTTTGAATCTTTCATGACATTTGCAGTTTCGAAATTTTCTTTTATTCCAATTCTCAAAAATAATCTTTTTGAATAAGCATCAGATATAAAAACAGGCCTTTCGAATATGTACAACAACATGGAATTTGCAGTTTCCTCTCCTATACCGTTGACCTTGAGGAGTAACTCGGAAAGCGCTTTAGTGTCGAAACGATCAAGAAGTTCAAAATCAAATGAAAATTCTGAAAAAAAAGACAAAAAATTCTTCAACCTTCCCGCTTTGAGTTTTGGAAAACCAGAAGGTCTTATGAGATGTGCAATTTTTTCGGATGAGGCTACATACATTCGATATGGCTCCATTAGGCCGGCATTTTCAAGATTTTTTATCGAAACAACGACATTTCTCCACATCGTGTTTTGAGTTAAAATTGCCCCTACCGATATCTCGAATCTACTGTTAGCAGGCCACCAGCCCTGTGACCCATAATTGTCATACAATTTTTCGAAAATTGTTACGTAATCAACCATACGATCCCCTTTGATATGCACTCAAAGATAGTATATCATCATTCTTCCATCTTTGTGGGAATCAAAGGTAACATCAAAGCGGATACAACTCCAAAGATTAACATGAACCAAAATGAAAGGTAGATGTTAACCCCCACTCCCAAAAGCAAGGTTATGACGCCAACGCCGACAGCACCTCCGATGATGTTAGATAGACCCCATATATAAGCGCTTGCCGTCGCGGTGTATTTTGGAGGAAAGACTTGAGTTAGATAACCAAGTAAAACGGGAAAACCGCTCATCGCAAAGAAAGTCTCAATTAAATACATCGAAACTGAAAATATAAAGTTATTCCACAAAAGGAATAGTAAAAATACCGCAGTTGAGGCTATGGTTGTGAGAAAAACTGTGAATCTACCTCCCATTTTTGTCGTTAGATAGCCCAAAAAAGGCTGGCCAACGATTGCACCGAGAAACGCAACAGTCAAAAAGATACCGACAAGTGTTTTGGAATCGTAAATTTTGTACACGTATTCTCCCAAGAATGTTGTCGTTCCGAACATGAACATCGATCTTACGAATACAATGGTGCCAAGTATAAAAAGAAATTTTACGTACTTTGGATCCAATTTTTCTTTTTCACTTTTTTTGAGATTTTGAGTTTTTATCTCGTAATGCATTCTTTTAAAAGTTGAAAGGCCGAAATACACCACAAAAGCGCCTGCTATCATGTAAACGGCTGTGAGAAACATGCCCGTGCTTTCCCCGACGGCGAGTACAAATGCCGTTATGATCATCGGGGTAAAAGATCTTCCCATGCTACCCAGAGAACCGTTGATGCCTAAAGCGGTAGGAGAATTTTTTCCAAAAGTGTAAGCAAGAATTGAACTACCAAGTGGATGATAAAAAGATTGTGCAAAGCCGAGTAAAATAGCGGCAACGGCTATCATGATGTAAATGTATGGAGTTAGCAAAAATGCAAGACCAAAAAGAAAGACGGATATTCCTGCGAGCAAAAGTCCAAGGGTCATAAGCGGAACATCAACATCGTGCTTATCTGCAAATCCAGATATGAGAGGAGAGATGAGACCCGAGATAACTCCGTACACAACGGCCATTGAACCAAGAAATGTCAGGTTAACGTGATAAAATTCGCTGTAATAAACTATCAGCAAAGAAAAAAGCAACAAGGTACCGTCATTTAAAAAATGTCCTATGGACGTGAAAATAAGAACTCGTGCATTTGATCTATTCAAAATATTTCCTCCTTATCGAAAACAATTTTCTATATTATTTTAAGACAATTTTATTTTTAATGATGAATATTCAAAGTTACAACTTGATGTAAGTATACCAAACCTACTTCAAAAATCGAATGTCTGTTTGTAGCGGAGAGCAGGAATCCCTCGATCTGTCCTTACATTCGTTACACTTGCCGTTTTTAATTTTTGCCGTTTTGGTCATAAAGGTGACATGCAACCAATCTACCATTGACATCTTTAAGTTCGGGTTCGATTTTCGAGCAAGTTTTCGTTGCGTAAGGACACCTTGGGTGGAACCTGCATCCTGATGGGATATTTATGGGAGATGGAATTTCTCCGGTTGGAATGAATTTCTTTGTTTTCATCTTTGGATCTGGGACTGGAACGCTTGCCATCAGTATTTTTGTGTAAGGATGGAGAGGTTCTTTGAATATATCGTATGTTTTCGCGATCTCGACGATTTTGCCCAAATACATGACGGCGATTCTGTCGCAGATGTATTTAGCACTTGCAAGGTCGTGTGTTATGAAAAGATAGGTAAGACCAAGTTCATTTTTCATCTCTATTAGCAGTTTGAGAATTTGCGATCTTATCGACACGTCTAACATGGCTGTAACTTCGTCTGCGACGACAAATTTGGGACTTGTTATTACCGCTCGTGCTATTACAACCCTTTGTCTTTGTCCTCCAGATAAATGCCTTGGGAAACGATTGTAAAATTCTTCCGGAGGAAGACCTACTTTGTTCAAAATTTCATAGACATGCATTTTTCTTTCCGATTTGTTTCCGATATGATGTATTTTTAAAGGATGCCCAATCGCGTTTCCAACTCTCATGTAAGGATTCAAAGAAGCCATCGGATCTTGAAAGATCATTTGAAAGTGTTGTCTTTTAACTCTTAGAGATTCTCCAGAAATTTTTGCCAGATCAACGTCCTCGAAAAGGATATGACCATCTGTCGGACTTTCAAGTCTTATCAAAGTTCTTCCGACTGTGGTCTTGCCACTTCCGGATTCACCGACCAGTCCAAGTGTTTCTCCATATTTTATTTCAAAAGAAAGATCATCAACGGCTCTGACGTAAGACCTTTCTTTCGAAAACGCTTTTAACCATGACACTTTAAGGGGAAAGTATTTTTTTAAATTTCTAACCGATAGAAGCTGTGTCTGTTTTTCTTGATCCATCTTTTTCTCCTTTATAAAGCCAGCATTTTACTTTTCTTCCTTTTACCGCAAATGTTGGTGGATCTGCTTTTAAACATATGTCCATCGCAAATGGGCATCTCGGATGGAATTTACAACCTTGAGGTGGTGATTTAAGGCTTGGCAGATTCCCTTTTATGTATTTGAGTTTCATATCTTCGAGTTTAACGTTTGGTATTGAAACAAGTAAAAGTTGTGTGTAAGGATGCAAAGGATCATCGTAGATTGAATCTACGTCTCCAAATTCCACAAGGTTTCCGGCATACATTATTCCAACTTTATCCACTATTTCCGCAACGAGTCCAAGATCATGGGTTATCAAAACCATTGACATATCCTTTTGATCTTTTAATTCCTTGAGTACTTCCATTATCTGTAACTGTACCACCACATCGAGAGAAGTTGTGGGTTCGTCTGCGACGAGCAAGGAAGGGTTTAAGACTATTGCAAGTGCTATCATGACCCTCTGGCGCATTCCTCCGCTGAATTCGAATGGATAATTTTCGAGTCTTGATGGATCTATTCCTATCGACTTTAAAACGTTAGAAGATATTTTCACCATTTCACTTTCTTCCATCTTTGGAAAATGAGCACGAATTGTTTCGAAAAACTGATTTTTTATTCTCATTATCGGATCAAGAGATGTCATAGGATCTTGAAAGATCATCGAAATTTCTTTTCCTCTCAAAGATCTTATCTCGTTATCCGGCATTTTTACCATATCTTTATCTTTGTAAAATATATTTCCGCTGACTTTGGCGTTGATGGGCAAAATTTTCAAAAGAGAAAGGCCTATTGTAGATTTTCCACAGCCTGATTCTCCCACAAGACCAAGAGTTTCGTGAAAGCCAAGTGAAAAGGAAACTCCGTCTACCGCTTTAATGTTTCCATCTCTCGTCAGATATTCAACGTTAAGATCTTTTGCTTCTAATATATTGCTCATCTTTTTTCACCTATGTTTGGGTTAAAATATTCATCCAACCCTTCAGCAAACATGCTGAATCCAAGTACTATTGTTATTATGGCAATGCCGGGAAATAAAACCATCCACCAATCATTGTTGAGGATAAACTGTTGACCTTTTGCAAGGTCGTATCCCCAATCGGGTGTGGGAGGAGCAATTCCAAGACCTAAAAAACTCAATCCCGCTTCTGTCATTATAGAATCAGCAAGATTCATGGAGAATATGACTATCGTTGAAGGCAAAACATTCGGAAAAACGTACGATCCTATTATCGTGGATGATTTTGCTCCTATTGCCCTTGCCCCATCGACGTAAAGTTCGGATTTCACAGTACTAACCTGACTTCTTATCACCCTGTAATACGTTGGAATGTATACAACGGCTATCGAAAAGGCTATATTCAGAAGTCCGGGACCAAGCATTGCTGCTATTGCTATCGCAAGGATCAATCCCGGAAAAGCATAGACCGAATCCATTATCATCGTCACAACCCGGTCTGTCTTTCCACCTACATATCCGACAAGCAGGCCGACGGGAATTCCCACCACTGCGGCTATGGCAGTCGCTATAAGTGCTATCGCAAAGGCCATTCTTGTGCCCCAAACGAGTCTGCTGAAGATGTCATATCCTAAATTATCAGTTCCCATGATATGCGATATCGTCGGAGGTAGAAGAGATGGTCCCGATGGTTGCGTCGGATTGTAAGGAGAAATAAAGGGAGCAAAGACTGCCATTATGATGTAGAAAATCAGGATCATAAAACCTATAAAAGCCATGAGACCCGAAGAGTCTTTGAAAAGTCCTTTTATTCCTTTTCTTATCTCCATGCTTATCATCAGTATCTCACCCTCGGATCCATCCATGCATTTATTATATCTATTAGGATACTTACCACAACCACAAAGAGTGCAAAGAACACAACCGCTCCTTGAATGGCAGGAAAATCCCTGTATCTTATCCTTTCAACAAGGTAACTTCCTATACCAGGCCATGAAAAAGTCGTTTCAGTCAAAACGGCCCCCCCAAGCAAAAGCGCAAATTGAAGCCCCATTATAGTGAGAATTGGAATCATAGCATTTTTAAGCGCATGAGCGTAAAGTACCTTGCTTTCTTTGATACCCCTTGATCTTGCGGAGATGACATATTGACTTGAGAGAGAAAGTAAAACATTTGATCTGACCATTCTGACAAAAACGCTTGATATCACGACTCCAAGTGTTACGGATGGAAGTACAAGGTGCAAGAGTGAATCATACAAAACATTCCACTGCCCATTTAAAATTGCATCTATCGTGTAAAGACCGGTGTACATGTTATCGGGTGTCATAAAGGGGGACGCGCGTCCCGAAACCGGTAACGCTTTTAACCATACACCGAAGATTAGCTGAAGCATTATTCCAAGCCAAAAGACAGGCATTGAATAAACAAAAATTGAATAAATTCTTGCTATCGCATCAACAGGTCGCCCATAACGGTAAGCGGCCGTACTTCCGAAAAATATACCTATCGTAACGGCTATGATCATGGCAAATATTGTAAGTTCAAGTGTGGCAGGAAATCTCTCTTCCAATTCCTGAATAACGGGAAGAGTTGTTACCGTTGAATCACCGAAATTTCCCCTTAAAATATTCGCTATGTAATCACCGAATTGAATTATTATTGGTTTATCAAGGCCAAGTTGTGCTTCCATGGATTTTACAACTTCCGGAGGAGCCTTTGGCCCAAGCATGGCCGTAACGGGATTTCCTGGAAGAATTCTCAAAACAACAAAAACTATCGTCAAAAGTATGAAAATCATAGGTATGGAAAGGATAACGCGTGTGAGAATGTAAGTCTTCAAGGCATCTCGCTCCTTTTTAAATTCAAATCTCGGGCGGAAATTACCCGCCCGAGATTCAAATCATTTTTTGTAGAGTAAATAATATCTGAAGATTTGAACTGGATCAAGCAAAACACCGGCAACCTCAGGTTTGGCGGCGATTTGTTGTTCGCCTTGGAAGAGAGGAATGTACGGCACATCTTGAGCCATGAGTTTTTGAACAGCATCATACAGGGCGGTACGACCTGCCTCATCGCTTACAAGTCTCGCATCTGTAAGAAGTTGATCCATTGTCGGATTTGAATAGTTGGATCCCATCAGAGGACTTGCGGAAGACTGAAGGAATGGCCACACGAAATCATCGGGATCGAAATAATCAGGATACCATCCAAGCATGAACATACCCATGACACCCTTGTTCCAGTAATCTATGTATGTAGCCCATTCGGCGTAATTAACGTTGCATTTTATCAGGCCTGTTGATTCAAATTGATTTTTGAGCGTCAGAACAAGATCGGCCTCCGTTGATCCGTAATGGCTTGGAGTGTACCACAAAGTTATATTCAAAGGTTTATCTTTTGAATATCCGAGAGATTGAAGAATGGAAACTGATTTGGCAATGTCTTGAGACGGCATGACATTCATGCTTCCCCATATCCCAACCGGTATCATCGTGTAAAGAGGTTTGACCTGACCTGCAAAAATTTTGCTTTCAATTTCATGCCTGTTCACAGCGTAAGCAAGGGCTTCCCTGATCTTTGCATTTCCAAATGGATCTTGTTTAACGTTGAAGACGATAAATCTCATGAACGGACTTTGACCGACATACGTTGTGAATTTGTTATTCTGTTGTATTTGCGCGAATTGCTGTGGAAGCAACGTTCTGTAAGCAAGATCTATTTCTCCACTGAGCAAGGCAAGGTACAAACTGTTGGCATCTTGATAGAGTTTTATCAAAATCGTTGGAGTTTTTGCAGGATCTCCGTAATAATTCGGATTTGGAGCAAGTTCCATTTCAACATCTCTTACCCATCTTTTAACTATGTAAGGTCCGCTGGAAATAGGCATGCCGTTGTACACCTGATCGGCAGGATAGATTTTTGGATCTACGGGATATGCGACGGTGAATGCAAGTATGTTTATGAAAGGTGCAAATGAATATTTAAGATCTATTTCGAAGGTTGTGTCGTTTATTACCTTTGTCTCTTTAACGACGTCGGAAAGCAAAAATGAAGGATCTTGGCCGAGTTTTGTGACCCTATCGAAGGCATATTTAAATGCCTGAGCGTTAATAGGATCTCCGTTGGAGAATTTGAGACCTTTTTTGAGATAAAACGTATACGTAAGGCCATCTTGGGAGATATTCCAACTATCCGCAAGACCGGGAATTATCTGAGTTGTCCCGGGCACATACGTAACAAGACCTGTCATGATATTTTGAATGAGGTTAACGGAGAGATATTCGTAAGCCTTTGCCGGATCCAAAGATGTGAATTTGTCAGTCGTACCAACAATCACATAATTTTTGCTGCTTGCCGCAAATACCATCATGCTCATCAGAATTAAGAGCACAAAAACACCATATTTCGAAATACTCTTCACCACAAAAACACCCCCTTGTGTTTAAGTTTGGATTTATTTTATTTGTATAGTTAACCATTTAGAAATGTTGTTTGAAGATATTTTATCATGAAGTCATTTGAAAGTCAATGAACCGAATTGTGTGACGCTCTTATACGGAGGCTTATCTACACAACAAACCCAATAGAAAGTTTCAACAGCCTAAGAAGGAAAACGAAAAACAGGAATGTTTTTCCAATGATACCGCGATATTCAAACTTCTTTATCTTGCGGTAATTGAAATAAAGAAAAATGGGTAATGAAGATGAAAGACTCTATCACATGCTTTAACAACTTCTGTATCGTAAAGAACGCCGGCATTTTTGTCTATCTTTCAACGCCCGATCTGATGCCGTCAAAGCATGTTTTGGATCCCCTGTCACGGTAAGAGATGTAAGAAATAAACTCGATCAGGAAAACTTTTTTATTCCTTCGAAAGTTTAACGGCCGTCCCGTATGCGAGGATTTCGGCTGTTCCCTTCATTATCTCGCTTGTCGTAAGCCTTACCATTATAACGGCGTCGGCACCAAGTTTTTCGGCGTCGGATACCATTCTTTCAATGGCCATTTCTCTCGATTTGATAAGCAGTTCTTGATATCCTTTTATTTCGCCACCCACAAGTGTTTTTAAAGATGCGGCTATGTCCACCCCCAGGTTTCTCGACATTACCGTATTGCCTCTCACAAGGCCTAAGATACTTTCTACTTTCCTGTTTGGAATGTTTTCTGTGGTCGTAAGAATCATCTTACCCCTCCTATATGTCCATATTTTTGAATTTGAAATATGTAAATCCCAACAACAAACAACTCAAAATAAGTAAGATCGCAATTTGAATGATTCCAATCCCCGATCCGTTCAACACATCTATAGAGCCCATGTAATCGAAAATTCCAAGAAAGCGCGTTTGTGCGAATATGCCAAGCACGTAAATTCCCACAAATACGGCCAAATCCGCCAAAATAGCCCTTACCTGATCTTTTAAAATCAACGAGAAAAAGATACCTATCGAATACAAAAATATCGTGCCAAAGATAGTTCTACCAGTCCAGATCATGGCCTGTGAAATGGGCAAGTTGTATTTCAATATATCTGCAACCGTCAAATAAACAAGGCCACCGGCAAGAATGGATATTACACAGGCAACGATTCCCCAAAAAATTTTGGCTGAAAACATTTCAAACCTCGTGGATCTGCCGTGAAGAATGTAAAGGGTTCTATCCTCTATCTCTTTTGAAAATGCGGAGAATGAAAAGATTACAGCCAGAACGGCGGCAATTTCTATAAACGTTTTGTCAAACCATTGAGAATACGAGTAATAGGAAAAATCAGAAATTTTTTGTATCTGAGACTGGAGACCTTTTGGTATATTTTTGAGTTGTTCCTGAACCGCCGGGGTGTTGATAAGATTTATCAGAATATCTTTGATAGAAACAGTCATTATGGCAAGCCCTATCATTATAATTACCATGACAATCCAGCGTGTTTTGATAAACATATACTCTTTTTTAGAAAGGATCATTTTTTCTCACCGTCTTCCATCAAATTCAAAAATGCACCTGAGAGATCATTACCGGTTTTATCTTTGAGATCGTCCACAGTCCCATCGTAGACGATCTTGCCAGATTTGAGAATTATCATCCTGTCACAAACTTCTTCCACCTCCGAAAGAATGTGAGAAGAATAGACAATAGTCTTACCATTTATCGCAAATGCTTTTATCGTATCCAGAACATGCTTTCTCATTACAGGATCCAGTCCCCATGTAGGTTCATCAAGGACGTAAAGGGAAACATCCTGAGAAAATGCCAAAGATATGTAAAGTTTTGTTCTGTTACCCTGGGACAATTCTCCAATCTTTCTATCCATCGTAAGTTCAAATTTATCGGCAATTTTTTTGAATTTGTCAACCGAAAATTTCGGCGCAAAAGATGAAAATATATCGATCATCTTCGGAACGGTTATCCATTGATAAAGTTCCTTTTCTTCCGGTACAAAAGATGCGTCTTTGACTCCATCAGGAAAAGGCTCATCGCCAAGTGTTGTAACTTTTCCGGAGGTGGGCTTTATAAGTCCAAGGATAGATTTAAGTGTTGTGGTCTTTCCGGCTCCGTTTAGCCCGAGAATCGCGAATATACTTCCGGTAGGAATAACAAATGAAATTCCATCAAGCGCTTTGATTTTGTCATCGTATATCTTTGTCAGTTCGTGAATTTCAACTGCTTTTTCCATCGTGCACCTCCTCGATGAATTCGTCTATCTTTCTGGCGATCTCTTCCTTCGACAGGTTAAAACTCTTCATCTTTAAAACGATTATTTTCATCTCATCCATCAGCTCATTCACCCTTTTTTCAACGGATGAAGACGGTGGCTTTACCACATAATTTCCCACCCCCGCTTTAGAATCTATAAATCCATTGGACTGCAATATGAAGAAAGCCTTGGCCACAGTATTGGGATTGACGTTCAATTCAAGTGCCACTGTCCTTACAGAGGGCAAAAAATCACCCGGCTTTAGCGCACCGGAGATTATCATGTCTTCGAATTCACAAACTATCTGCTTATAAACCGGAACATTTGAATGATAATCTATCTTTATGTTTCCACCTCCATACTGTATTAGTATTATAGTACAGTAAGTTTAAAATGTCAATCGTTAAGAAATTTGGTAATCAGTTTGAGAATATAACGTTATAAAAAAAGAATGGCAAATTTTTCAACTGATTCGGAAATGTTTGTCCTGTTTTTTTCAATGTTCGCCTTATTTTCCATTTTTCAAACTTATCGAATGTCCCAGCCACAAGTTCATGGTGATCCAGTTGCTTTGTCGTGATTTCAATTTTTCTCCCTCCGCTGTCTCTTTCACATAGATCATAGCGGCGGATGGACATAAATCAATCATTTTTCAACTTCAAAACATGAGTTCCGAATAAATTCCAAAATATGTTTTTAATCTGCGGAATGTGGGATAGTTTGAGAAATTACAAAAGCCACGCATTGCGTGGCTTAAAATTTATTCGAATTTGAATTTTTTTCAACAAGGCTCTACCGGTGGGTAGAGCAAGATATGTCACTTGCTCGATTTCTTCTCCATCTTTTCTTGGAGTTCTTTTTGGTAGAGATCGTAAACCTGCCATGTCCACCACATATAACTCACTCCTTCCTGAAGTACATTTGCGATACCTTTCTATCAGATCGCGATCTGATCTTAGCACATTTTTGATCTTATGTCAAGTGTTTTGAAGATAAGCGATGATTTTCAATGAAATTCTGCGAAATATGATGGTTTTAATGGTTAAATGTCTTTAATCATTGATGATCACCAATAATAGTCAGAAATCAGGTTTGTATTTGAAAATAAAATAGTTTATTCTTTCGAAGAAAGAATTAAGGGGATCATAACGTGAAGATTAATTTAAAAAGCATGAAAATGATGAACAAAAGAATGATTTTTAGGTATCTCGTTGAGAATGGTCCCACATCGAGAATGGAACTTTCCAGATTTACAAAACTCACGCCAAGTACCATCGGAAGGATTATATCCGATCTCTCGGAAAAAGCGCTTGTTGAAGAAATAGGTTATTCTGACAAATCTCGAATCGGAAGAAAACCCGTAAATGTTGCCGTCACAAAAAAGTTCGTGTCAAGTGTGGTGTTTAACGTAGGGGTAGAACAAACAACAATCGCGATAGGCTTTTTTGACAGATCCATAAAGGAAATAAAAAGATTTTCAACCGGAAGTTTGAAAAGTTTTATCACAACGGTTAATTTTTCTTTGGAAGATGTAGAAAAACGTTATCCGTTGAATCATGAGTTAACATCAATAGTATTTGCCTTTCCGGGCATTGTAAATGCAAAAACGGCAACCGTGATCTATGCACCAAATCTTAATTGGAGAAATTTGAATCTGGGAGACGTTGTAAAGTACAGATACAGAATAATAGCAGACAACGAGGCAAATCTTTCCGTACTGGCTGAAAGCATATCTTCAGAAGACGCAAAAAAGTCCGAAAACACATTTTTTCTTTACGTAAGTCAGGGAATAGGCGGAGGGGCAATGATAAATCATCAAATTTTAAGAGGTAGCGGTTTTGCGGGTGCAGAAGTGGGACATACGGTCGTTGAGGCGCAATCAGATATAAAATGTCATTGCGGAAACTATGGATGTCTTGAAAGGTATGCCTCTTTTGTACTTCCGGTTATCGAATATGAAAAAAACGGCAGAATGCTTGATGGCAAGACTTACACGGAAAAATTTAAAACGCTGGCCGAATTTTATGCAAAGGAAGATAAAGTTGCAATTGATTCTCTTGAAGGGTTTATTCGCTACCTTTCAATAGGACTCATAAATATAATAAACACTTTTAATCCAGAAGTTGTGATCATCGGAGGCGGCTTTAACAAAATTTGGAAATATTTTGGTGAAGCACTTTATCAAAGAATATCAGCGCGTGCTATGCCTGGGGTAATTGATAACATGATCTTCAGAGATACACATTTCGACGAAATAGAAGCGCCAGTTGCAGGTGCAAATGCGCTAGCAATAGATGTGATGATAAATAATTTAGATTAAAAATAGGATCTGGGATACCAGATTCAAATTTCAAGG
The DNA here is from genome assembly GCA_021800445.1 of bacterium. GTDB lineage: Bacteria > Thermotogota > Thermotogae > Mesoaciditogales > Mesoaciditogaceae > Athalassotoga. Next base: position 22,466 of record JAJYYZ010000019.1, read on the forward strand.
AAAGGGTGAGGAGTAGATGAAAAGTTTTAAAGTGTTTTTGTTGGTCGGCCTCCTTATTGGGGCTATGGGGATCATGTCTATGGCTGCCACCTTCTCGATTTACGATTGGTGGACTGCAGGCGGAGAAGCACAGGCAATAGCGACCGTTCTGAACATGTACCATCAGGCATATCCGGATGTCGCAATAGTTCAAAATCCAGTTGCCGGCGGAGCGGGCGTTAACATGCAGGCAGTCATAAAATCTTTGATCTTTGCAGGTGTTCCTCCCACGACATTCCAGGTTCATGCTGGATGGGAAATGTACCAGTATGCAAGTGCGAATTTACTTCAACCCATAACGAATCTTTGGCAGTCCGAAGGATGGACAAAAGTCTTCCCGCAAAGAATACAACAAATGTGCAGTTACAACGGTCAATTTTATGCTGTTCCAATGGATGTTCACAGAGCAAATATGATATGGTACAACAAGGCGATATTTGATAAACTCGGCCTTACGATGCCAACAACAATTCAGGGTTTCATAAACATGCTTCCAAAGATAAAAGCAGCAGGATATACTCCAATAGCACTTGGAGATTCTGCAAACTGGACAACGGCTATGTTGTTTGAAGAAACATTGCTTGCCGTGGCAGGACCTGACAAATACAATCAATATTTTGAAGGTAAGATAACAGCTTCTGATCCTGCAGTTCAACAGACGATTCAGTATTTCAAAACCGAACTTCAGTATGTTAACGCTAACCATGCATCCCTAACATGGGATCAAGCGTGCGGGTTGCTTGTTAGCGGTCAGGCTGTTATGACCATAATGGGAGACTGGGCAAATGGATATTTCATGGCCGCAGGATGGAAACCAAATGTTGATTACGGTGGTGTTGCGGTACCGGGAACAGAAGGCATTTACAACCTCGTTGTTGATTCATTCCCGATTCCTGTCGGCGCACCGGATGTTCAGACTGGATACGATTGGTTAAAATTAATAGCATCTGTACCAGCCCAGGCTGCTTTCAACCAGATAAAAGGATCAATACCTGCAAGAATAGACGTGTCAACAACCGGATTTAATCCGATACAGGTTGCGAACATGGAAGCCCTCAAGAAAGATGTACTTACGGCTTCAGCAGTCCATGGCAGTGAAGCGCCAGTCGCATTTGTTACAGACTGGGAAAATGCTTTGACTGTCATTCAATACCATCCAGATATGAGTTTACAAGCCTGCGTTAACCTTCTTAACATGACTGCCCAGCAGGATAATCTTGCCGGAACAGTTGCCAGCGCTAACGTCAATTACTAAAGTTTTCGGGCACCTTGATGGGTGCCTTTTTTGGAGGTTTTGATGAGAAAAAGAACTCTTGTTTCGATAGCGTTTATTGTGCCTTCTGTCATAATCGTTGGAATATTCGTTTACGCATTCATAGCATGGACTTTGGCCGCGTCTTTTACGAACTGGAATACATTGCTTCCGAATTGGTCTTTTGCAGGACTTAAAAATTACATCTATCTTTTCACTCAAGATATGAGATTTCATATGGATCTTGTAAATAATTTCATATTCTTGCCATTTTTCGTGCTTGGAACGATGATCTTAGGCTTTTTCCTTGCAACTCTCTTGAACAGCGGGATAAAATTCGAAGCATTTTTTAGAACTGTTTTTTTGCTTCCGATGGCCATTTCTCTCGTTGTGTCCGGTGTTATATGGATATGGATTTACGATCCAACAAATGGAGCGCTTGCGTCTTTATTTCAAATCTTCCATCTTCCTGCCGTAAATTGGCTTGGAAGTATGACCTATGCGCTTCCAGCCATCATAATAGCGACTGTATGGCAATACACTGGTTTTACAACTTCGATATACTTAGCCGGCTTAAGGGGTATACCTCAAGAGGTGATTGAGGCGGCAAGGCTTGATGGTGCACATGGATTAAGATTGTACTGGAATATAATAATCCCAATGGTTCAATCTTCGACGGTCACCGCTTTCGTTTTAATGGTTCAACTTTCTTTGCAGATGTTCGATATTGTGTGGGTCATGACACAGGGAGGCCCCGCTTTTGCAACGGATATGCCTGCCGTTTACATGTTCATAGCGGGATTCAAGCAAAATTTCGTTGCAAGAGGTGCGGCAATAGCAATTATCATCTTCGCGCTAACTCTTGTGGTCGTAATACCATATTTATTCACGGCTGGTAAAATAACGGAGGAAGAAGCATGAAAATATCTAAAAAAGTAGCAATTTATTTGGTTTTGATAATTGCGTCGATCTTCTTTCTCTTTCCGATATACATGTTGGTCGTAACTTCGATGAAATCTCTTCAAGAAGTCAACACCACAAGTTCATGGTCCATTCCGATTCATTTTGATTTCTCTGGATTTGTAACCGCGTGGAATGGCATTTCGCAGGGCTTCGCCAACAGTTTTGAGTTCACGATACCTGCACTGATACTTTCGGTTTTCTTAGGTTCAATTGGTGGTTTTGCACTTACAAAAGTCAAATTCAAAGGGGCTAATACCGTTTTTTTATTTTTACTCTTTGGCATGTTTTTGCCCTATCAGGTTGTTTTAATACCTCTTGTTAAATTCATGGCCGCTTTGGGACTTTACGGAAATATATGGTCTTTGATAATAACGCATACCGCTTACGGTATTCCCATAACTACCCTGATCTTCAGAAACTTTTACAGTTCAATTCCGACAAGTTTACTGGAAGCAGGTCAGGTTGATGGTGCAAATACACTTCAAATATACGGAAGGATAATTCTTCCACTTTCAATACCGGGAATTGTCGTTGCCGCGATATGGCAGTTCACGAATATATGGAATAACTTCCTGTTTGGATTGATTTTGGGGTCTATGCCCAACGTAAGGCCTGTTACTGTCATGTTGAACAACCTAAACGGTGCAATGATGGCCCAATGGAATACGTTGATGGCCGGAGCTCTGATAACCGCAATTCCGACTTTGATAGTTTACCTTATCGCAGGAAAATATTTCGTCAAAGGTTTGCTTGGAGGAGCGGTAAAAGGATGAAAACACGGAACTGAAGTTCCGTGTTTTTCCCGCCTTTGTGACATACTTCCACCACTTATAGAAGTAAGAGAATGCTTGCTCAAAAAAGGTTAAAGATACATTTTTTCGAACAATTCCTTTATCTCTTTACTTTCACGTACGACCGCAAGCGCTATTTCGGCATGATTTATCATGTAACCGTTTCCTATTATCATGTTGATGTCTTTACCAATGCCTTCAGCGCCAAGTGCCGCTTTTGTGAATGATGTTGCCATGGAGAAAAAATAAACCGTACCGCACTCTTTTGTTGCAAGTATAGAGGCCATTTCAGTGTCCGGAACGTTAACCACGTTTATCGTTATGTCTGCCATTTTTCCGTTTGTGACATCGGAAACGATCTTTTCAACTTTTACGGCATCGGTCGCATCTGCCTCAAAAATTTCGGTTATTCCTATTTTTTTAAGATATTCGGCCTTTGATTTTGAATGTACGATTGCTATGACACGTCCGGTTGGTCCCGCATATTTTTTGGCCGCATAAGCGCATAATAGGCCGGATTTACCGGATGCACCAATTATAACGACCGTATCATTTGGATTTACAAGTTTTGCTGTTTGTGCGGGAGCTCCCGCAACGTCTAACACCGCAAGTGCGAGACGTCTGTCCATGTCTTTCGGAAGTTTTGCATAAACTCCGCTTTCGAATATTATCGCTTTTGCTTCTACATCAACTTGATCGTTGTCAAGATGAACTTTTTTTATTTTCTTTATATTCAATGGCGTTAAAGAAAGGGAGACCAAAGTGGCTATTTCGTCTCCTACTTCTATGTTCACTTTTCCCTTTACGGCATCCCCTATTTTTTCGATTTTGCCTATTAGCATGCCTCCGGAGCCTGTAACCGGATTGTGCATTTTTCCCCTTAAATTAACTATTTCAAGGATTTTTGAACTTATTTTTTCTTCATTTTCTCCCACATCTTTTTTGATCTGCGTGAATGAAGCGGCATCGATGTTTAGCGTCAAAACATCGACAAGAATTTCGTTATCGTAAATTTTTGAAACATCGTTATCAATCTTCCATGCAGGCTGCGGAAGCACTCCTTTGGGATCGATGACCCTGTGGGTACCATATCTGTTTCCGATCATTTTTCTTCCTCCTCACCGAATTTTTTATTTTAACAGTTTCTCTGCTATCGCTTTAACGCGATCTCCTGAAACCTTTCCTTTCAATTCTTTCATCACGATTCCCATAAGTTTGCCAATATCTTTTGAAGAAGAAAGATTCATCTCTTTTATTTTTAGTGAAATGAATCTTTCAACCTCATCGTCTGAGAGTTCGGGTCGCGCGAATGACTTTAGTATTTCAAGTTCATCCTTTTCTGCTTTTGCAAGTTCGGGACGATTGCCTTTTTCAAAATCATTTATCGATTCTTCTCGCTCTTTCATCTGCTTTTTGACTATAACATCAAATTCTTCTTCCGTCACGGGTTTCATCTTTTCAACTTCAAAATTTTTAACCGCTGATACAAGCATCCTCAGCACGCCTGTACGCGTTTCATCTTTGGCGATCATGGAATCTTTCAATTTAGCACGTAAATCTTCAAGTATTGTCATCGGTACCACCCTTTAGGAAATAATTTTGTAATACAACTGTGCGTAAATCCTCGCTATCATGGTAAGATCGTCGATGGAGATCCTTTCATCCGGTTGATGTTCTGTGGATCCATGGCCAGGGAATGTGGGGCCAAAGGCAACGGCGTTTGGAATAGCCCTCGCATAGGTGCCACCTCCTATGGCTATTAAAAAGGATTTCTGACCTGTCACATCTTCGTAGACTTTAGAAAGCATGTGTATAAGTTCGTTATCTGGAGATACAAAAAGAGGATCGTGATGGTGACCTATTGAAACTTCCATCCCTTTGAGAGACTCCTCTATTTGCTTTTTTATCATTTTTAAGTTGAAAAATATGGGATATCTTATGTTCAAAACGAATTTCATCTTTTTTGGTGTTATTTCCATGAGACCAAGATTTACGGTCAAAGGTCCGGACATACCATCTTGACCGGATATGCCAAGAGATTTTCCGTCCGTTTCATATCCGATTTTTTTTGCTATATTCTCGAGATGAAATTGCATTTCGCCATCGTCGATGTGAAAATGGCTTAAAAGATCAACCATAGCACTTATAGCGTTGATGCCAGCCGATGGATTTGCGCCGTGCGCCGATTTTCCTATCGCTTTGATGAACAACTTGTGACCTTTGTTTGTAACTTCGATCTTCGAGCCATTCGATGGTTTGTGTTTTCTTACCTCTTCGATTAATGCTTTATCTTTGAATTTGACTACGACCTCGGCCGTCGGCGCGACCATGTTGGGCGCATCGCCACCTTTGAAAGACAGCAAAGAAAATTCTTCATCCACCTTTCTTTGATGCCTGTAAAGTGTAACATTTACATCTGCTATTCCCTTTTCGACGTTTATCATCGGGAAGTCTCCATCTGGAGTTACTCCCCAGTCAGGTTTCGTTTCGTGCTTGAAATAATATTTCATGCATTCCCATCCTGATTCTTCATTTGTACCGAAGATGATCCTTACTTTGCTTTTAGGTTCTACTCCAAATACTTTTACGGCTTTCAGGGCAAACAAGGCTGCGATTATGGGACCTTTATCGTCCGTTGCACCTCTTCCCCAGAGATATCCGTTTTTTACAACGCCACCGTACGGATCAACAGACCATCCTGTGCCTTCCGGCACAACGTCGAGATGACCGAGAACACCAAAAATTTTCTTGCCGTTTCCAAATTCAACATGACCGGCATAATTGTCAACGTTTTTGGTTTTAAAACCATATTTTTTGCCAAGTTCAAGTGCGTAATCAAGAGCTCTTTTGGTTTCAACACCGAATGGGGCATCTTTTGTGCCTTTGACTTTGTAAGATTTGAATTTTATGATCTCCGAAATTTCTTTTATCATCTCATCTCTCATCGACAAAACAAGATCATCCAAAGTTTTGTTCATTGAAATTCCTCCCAACGTAATTCAAATTATCGTCACATACTATGTATTATAATATATAACTAATCAAAAAGAAATGGAGGAACGCGATGCAAAAGATATTTTTAAACGCAAAGATCCACAGAGCAACTATAACGGACAAGAACCTTGAATATGAAGGATCGATAACCATAGATCCGGTTTTAACAAAAGCGGTAGGTATTGAAGAAGGGGAACTGGTACAGGTAGTCAATCTTAACAACGGCACAAGGTTTGAGACTTACGTGATAAACGGAGAAGAAAATTCAGGAATCATTTCTCTCAACGGTGCCGCGGCGCGTCTTGGAGAAGTTGGAGATAAAGTCATAATAATGGCTTATGCTATTTTCAACACCAACGAAAAACACGATGCGAAGATCGTCATTGTTGATTCTAAGAACAAGATCATAAAATGATTTCTTCTTTTCTTCCGATTCTTTCTCCGAGTATAACTCCCACCATAGTTATAGCCCCGCCGACATATATCCATACCGACGGTATGTTCTTTAAGATCATTGTGTCTGCTAAAACGGAAACAACAGGAATCAAATATATGAAATTACTCGATGTGCGCGATCCAAGCGATCTGACGGCGTAATTCCATATTAAGTATCCGAATCCGGAGCATAGAGTGCCAAGAAAGAGAAGCCATAAAATAACATCCGGCCTTAAGAATGTTGTCACATCGGGCTTTTCTATCGATATTTCGATGATCGAAAACGGAATCAAAAAGATCAAACCCCATTTTGTCATTTCAACAGTTGTGAGTAAATTATCGTAATTTTCCAGTTTGTTGATGTATAAAGTGTACATTCCCCACGAGATGGCAGCACCCAGTACGAGAAAATCGCCCAAAGCATCGCCCTTCAGTTCAAATCCATTTGAAGCAATTATTATCGTAACACCTGACAAAGAAAGAAAAGACATAAGGTAAAGCATAAATGAACTTGCCTTTCTTATCGATATGTCTGCAATTATTATGGTGAATATCGGTACAGTTGCTATCAAAATAGAAGCCTGAGACGGTGTTGTGAAACTAACGCCAAAATTTTCGAACACAAAATATATGGTTATGCCCCATAACCCTGCTATCGCTGATAGGAACTTTGCTTTTTTTGGAAGTTTTCGATCTTTCACCGTTAACCTTGAAAATACCCACAGTATAATCCATGAAATGATAAACCTTAAAGTTGCCATGGTTATAGGTGGTATAACACTTACAACGACTTTTATTGCAACGAATGAAATTCCCCAGAAAAAAATAATCGTAAGTCCAAGTATTATACTTAAATTATCATTCTTCGTGTTCATTTGTCAGTCTTGTCAATGCCTCAACTATATCGTAAGGTTGGATCAATTCTCCGTCTTCTCTCAACACAGTCTCCATTGGTACATTTTTTTTATTTATACGACTTACTTCATGTGCAAATTGCCCCATATTCATCTCGGCAACTACGATACCGGAGATGCGTGAAATCAACTTTTTGAGAGGATTTACCGGGAATGGCCATATCGTTATAGGCTTGAAAAGGCCTACCTTTATTCCATTGGATCTTGCCAGTTTGATGGCACGGTAAGCACTTCTTGCGGTTGTACCATAGGCTATTATGAGGTATTCAGCGTCATCGATCATGTATGAATCGTATATGAGTATTTCATCAAGATGCAAATTTATCTTATTCACGAAGTGTTTCATCAATTTTGAAGCCATGTCAGCGTTCCCGATCGGAAAACCGCTTTCATCGTGAAAAAGGCCTGAAACATGAAATCTTGTACTGCCCATCGATACAAGAGGTTGTATTTCATCGTTAAGTTCTGATTCTTCGAGAAATGGTTGATATATGGTGTTTTGATCCACATCTTTTGTGGTTATCCTGTCTACGATTGTAAACTCATCTGGATCCGGAAGATAAAAACTTTCTCTCATGTGACCAACAGTCTCGTCCATCAAAAATATGACGGGAGTTCTGTAAATTTCAGAGAAATTAAAAGCCGTGACTATGTATTTGTAGACTTCTTCAACTGTGGATGGATACAAAACTATTACCGCGTGATCCCCATGTGTGCCCCATCTTGATTGCATAATGTCTCCTTGCGCCGTTTTGGTAGGAAAGCCTGTACTGGGACCAGTTCTTTGAACATCAACAAAAACGACGGGAGTTTCCGTCATTGAAGCGTAACCTATGGCTTCTTGCATAAGGCTAAAACCCGGCCCGCTTGTGGCGGTCATCGATTTAACTCCTGCCAAAGAAGCACCGATAATTGCGACGGCACTTGATATTTCATCTTCCATTTGTATAAAAGTACCACCAACTTTTGGCAGTTTGGCAGACATTGCCTCGGCTATATCTGTCGCGGGGGTAATTGGATATCCAGCGAAAAATCTGCATCCAGCCAAAATAGCACCCCGCGCGCAAGCCTCATCTCCTTGCATGACAACAAATTTTTCACCCATCTGATTTTACTCCTTCCGAGCACTTCTATTTTTAATTTTACCACTATTTACCAAACACATCCAACTGAGAGTCCCTCTCCGAACCTAAGTTCGGAATTTTCTCGGCGCTAAGTGCTATAATTATTGTAGCGAGAAATAATTTTGTAGGAGGTGAGTATCGCTGGAAACGATTTCGAGATTTAAGATTCCTGATTCGATCGATATCGTGTCTTTTCTTGGAGAATATGATTCAAACCTTAAAACCATAAAGAAGTATTTCGATGTTGGAGTTACGCTTATGGATTCAGAATTATGGATAAAGGGTGAAGAGGAAAAAGTAAAACGTGTCAGCGGTGTGCTTGATAAGATGGTCAAGATCGTTTTAAAGGAAGGAAGTGTTGACATAAGAGATCTTTTGAACACAAAAGAAAGAACGACTTCTAAAATAGAAGGCGTCGGAGTATTTCCAAAAACTAAGGGACAGCAGTTTTATGTTGATTTCATGAAAAAAAGTGACATAGTTTTTGCGATAGGTCCTGCCGGAACGGGTAAAACTTATCTTGCAGTTGCAATGGCAGTCGAGGGTTTAAGAAGTGGCGAGATTCAACGGATAGTTTTAACGCGTCCGGCCGTTGAAGCGGGTGAGAAACTTGGTTTTTTGCCCGGAGACATGATAGAAAAAGTAGATCCGTATTTACGGCCCCTTTACGATGCCTTATTCGATATGATGAGTCCCGAAAGATTCAATTATTACCGTGAAAAGGGCATAATAGAAATCGCCCCTCTTGCGTACATGAGAGGAAGAACTCTCAACAACGCTTTCATGATCCTCGATGAAGCTCAAAATACAACTCATGGCCAATTGAAGATGTTTCTGACAAGAATGGGATTTGGATCTAAAGTGGTCGTAACTGGAGATGTGACTCAAATAGATCTTGAAAACAAGGCAACTTCAAGCCTTTTGGAGGCACAAAGAATTCTTAAAGACATAAAGGGAGTTTCTTTTGTTTATTTAGATGAAGAAGATGTGGTGAGAAATCCCATAGTTAAAAGGATAATAAAGGCGTATGAAATTTTTGAGGAAAATGAGAAGTAAAAAACTTTACGTGTATCTTTACTACTTTTTGACGCCTCTTGTGCTTATAATTTTGTCTAATTTGTCAATTCAACCGAGAATTGAATGGATAAATGAATACATTCTCATAGGTGGCGCTAATTTTCTGAGTTTCAAATGGATCAAAGATCACGTGAAATTCTTTAAGATACATGAACAGTATTTCTGGACATATGCCGCCACGATATTGCTTGCGGTCGCATTTTTTCCGTTGGGTAATCTTCTTGTCGGCCATTATGGTATACCTGTTTTCCTTGGTGTAATTCTCGTGGCAGCCTTGATGGGTACCGAAAGCGGCATTGCTTCAGCCATAACGCTTTCAACCGTTGCAGCGGTCATGTCAAATAACAGTTTTGATCTTTTCGCGATGTACATCGTAAGTTCAATCACGGCCATATACATGGTGAAAAATTTCAACAAGCGTACCGATATGACGAAAGTTGCGTTTTATGGATCCATCGTATCGGTTATCATGTTTTTTGCGATGCACATGGATCTTCAATTTATATCGCAAAGTGGAACCAACATTTTGATCATCGCTTTAAATCCATTTATTTCGATGATTTTGGTGCTTGGAGTTATGCCATACGTGGAATACATATCGCGAATATATTCAAATATAGGCTTACTTGAACTTGGAGGTTTAAGTCACCCACTTTTAAAGGAATTATCAATAGAGGCTCCGGGAACGTATTTTCACAGTGTTGAACTTGCAAATATGTGCGAGATGGCAGCAAGCAGAATAAACGCAAATTATATCCTCGCAAGAATAGGATCTTATTTTCATGACATAGGAAAGATGAAAAGGCCTGAATTTTTCACTGAAAATCAAAAGGGATTCAATCCTCATGATTCAATGACTCCTATCATGAATTACCTTGTGATAATTTCTCATGTTAAGTATGGAGTTAAAATGGCAAAGGAAAAAAGACTCCCTTTGCTTGTAGAAGACATGATAAGGGAACATCACGGCACAAGAATGGTCTCGTTTTTTTATCAGAAAGCGCTTGCCGAAAATCTTAACGTAAGTCCTGACGATTTTAGGTATCCAGGCCCGAGACCGCGTACCAAAGAGGCTGGCATCGTAATGCTTGCAGATTCATGCGAGGCCGCCTTCAAATCGATGAAAGAAATAAACCCATCTAAAATCCAAAATATAGTCGAAGAAATTGTCAACAGGGTTTACAATGAACGCCAATTGGACGATTCCGGTTTGTCTCTTAAAGATCTTGATGAAATAGCCCAAGAATTTTCAAAGATACTTTCTTTGAGAATGAAAACGCGTTTGTCATATCCAAAAAGAGAAGAAATTGAGAAAGTGATAAAAATTGCCAATTAGAATTTTCAACGATCAAAAAGTCAATTTGAATTTGCCGCTTATAAGCACATTGCTTGAAAAGGTTTTGAATGCAGAAAAAGAAAATGGAATTATCGATCTCATATTCGTCGATATGGATGAAATTGTAAGGCTGAATTCTTACAGAAAAAAATCAGGACCTACCGATGTTTTGTCCTTTAATTATGACCAACAAGCATTAAAAGGAGAAGTTTACGTTTGTCCTGATTACGTTATGGAAAACGCAAAAATATTCAACGTTACTTTTAATCAAGAACTTTTGCGCGTTTGCATTCATGGAATACTCCATGTGTGCGGATACGATCATGAAAAAGATAAAGCATCCGAAAAGATCATGTTTGAAAAGCAGGAAAACTACCTTTCAGGTTGCGCAGATTTTCTGAACCATATTTGTTGAATCAGCCTTAAACGAATTTTTTGTTAAAAAGTATCTCCCTAACTTCATCGTAAAGAAATCCTTTGTTTATCCTTGAAAGTATCCTATCTCGAATATCTTCCGCAAGTTTTTGAGCCTGTTTGATACCCATTATTTTAACTATCGTTGCCTTATTTTCCTGAAGATCCTTTTTCGGTGTTTTGCCTATTTGCTCGAAAGTGGCTGTAACATCGAGAATATCATCGCGAATTTGAAAATACGTTCCAAATTCGTACCCTGCTTCTCTGTAAGGCAAAGGATCTGATCCCATCATCATAGGACCAAATGAAAAAGAAAAGGCAAAAAGTGCTCCGGTCTTACCCCTATACATCTGTAAGATTTCTGATTTTGAAGGCTCATATCCATTTTTCGACATGATGATGTCTCTTGTTTCTCCGTCTACGAGTTCTATAAGTGTTTGCGTAAAAGCCCTTATCACATCGTTGTTTTTTGATTCTGCACAGATATAGCCGGCCACTGAAAAAAGCAAATCTCCCGCCATTATGGCTATATCTTCGCCAAAAGCAACATGGTTTGAAGGCCGGCCTCGCCTATAATCATCGTTATCAACGGCTGGAAGATCATCATGTATGAGGGATCCAGCGTGCATCATCTCGGTTGCGCATGCAACCTTTATGGCAATATTTTCATCAACGTTAAAGTCTTTTGCGCTTGCCATTACAAATCTTGGTCTTATCCTTTTACCTGGCAATTTTAACGTGTAAAGTGCGGCAGTTTCAAGTTTTGTAGATAAACCAAGTTGCTTTATCGTGCTTTCAATGACATCATCAATTTCCTTCGTGACTTCCACCTTCACCTTTCTTTTCATTTTCAAAATACTTTCTTATTTGATCTATATCGAGATGTTCTACGAAATCTTTGAATTCTCTTTCTTCGGTTTGTTCTGCTTGATCTTCTATTCTTATACCACTTTCCTTTATTATTTCTTCTGTGGTGTAAATGGGCAATGCTTTTTTTGTGGCCATGATTATCCCGTCTGAAGGTCTGCAATCTATCTCCATGGTTTTATCATCAACTTTCAAAATTAATTTAGCCCTATAGGTATTATCTTCAAGAGAATCTATGAAAAGTTTTTCCGCAACTCCGTTGAAAGCGCTTATCACGTTGAGAATCAAATCATGTGTTAAAGGTCTTGGAAATTCTGCTTTTTGGATTGCCAAAGAAAGTGCAAAAGCCTCACATGATCCTATCCATATTGGAAGTACCAAAGGGGAATTTGGAATCTCAAGTATCACAACCGGCGTGTTGTTGCGTTTATCAAAAGCAAGTCCTTTAACCTTTACCTCTTTCAATTAATTCACCTCCTTCGATTTTCTTCAATTCGCCTATCAACATATTCCTTAAAAACTCGGACAGCATTTTCGAATCCCATTTGTCAAATGTTTCCGGTGTTACAACTGGCATTATCGAAAGATAAATATCCGTTTTCTTTATATACACAGAACCCTTTGGCATGGATTTTTCAGTTCCAGAAATGGCGATGGGTAAGATAGGTACCTTTGCTTTTGTCACGATTTTCATCGAACCAATTTTAAACTCATGCACTTGACCATCAGTGCTTCTTGTGCCTTCTGGGAATATAACGATAACCTGTCCTTCCTCTTTCATTTTCCTTATCATGTTGTCTATCGCTACGACCGCATCCCTTGGATTTTCTCTATCTATGAGTTCACCACCGAGTATCTTTAAAAACTGTCCAACGGTGAAGAATTTCCCGAGTTCTTTTTTTGCTATAAATCCGGCATGAGCATTAACATATCCTTGAATTAATGTTATATCGAGCATACTTCTGTGATTGGCGACAATTATGTAAGGACCTTTTTGCGGCTTATTCTCCAAACCTGAAATGTGTACTTTACTCCCAGGCAGAGAAAAAGACCTTCTTCCCCACCGGCCTACGTGTAATTTTATGTAATTTTCTCTTTCTTCTCCTGTTCTTTTAAGTACACCTCTTACAAAAAATGGAGCATAAGCCATATATCCCAGAAAGAATATTCCAGTCAACAAATAACGAAGAATTCCCAAATTATCTTCACCCTATTAATTATATCACGTGCATCTTCAGTGACATACTCCCACCACTTCTATAAGTGGTGGGAGTATGTCACGGTTATTTCTGCTTACATTTCCGTGGTGAGAATCTCTTATGAAATAATATAAAGGTTTTCCTTCGATAAAAACACCTTATTACGCCGATTTTCCCTAATTTTTGATAATTTGACAGTTTAAATTCGATTTTCTCTTTTTTCATTTGATTATCAAATTTTATCTCGCAAAATCGTAGTATAAAAGTAATCCTAACATAAGCAAGATTTAATTTGTTGTTAATTGACTTCTACTTTGTTAAATGTTAAGATAAACATCAATAAAAAGTAATAAGGTGGTTTTGTCATGATAACAGATAATGTTTTTAAAAAATTTGTGGTGATAAACACGAAGGCCTAATAGAGTGTTTGATGATTTGCTCTATTAGGCCATGTCAAATTATAAAGCATGGCTTTTTTTATATGTAGAATATTTTCAAGGTGAGGCGGAAGAAATAAAAAATTAAGGAGGTGCTAGTATTGCTGAGTTTTGCGGCAAGAAGGATGTTGCTTTTACCTGTTACCATTCTCGGTCTCACTTTGTTGATCTTCCTTTTCATGTCTTTTTTGTCTCCATATGAACTTCTGGCAACTTACGTAAGCAACCCAAGGCAACTTCAAGGAGGCGCTGCGCAGACTCTCATAAAGCAATATGGTCTTGATCAACCATTTTATGTTAAATACGTTAAATGGATTGACGAGATTATTCAAGGCAAATTTGGATGGTCCGTAACTCTTAACGAACCCGTTTCCGAGGCCATCATGCAAAGATTTCCAGCAACTCTTGAACTTGCCATTTATTCTATCATCCCTATAATATTCATTGGAATATGGCTTGGTGTTACCTCGGCAGTGCATCATAACAGGTTTATAGATCAGGCTTTAAGGGTTATCGCGCTTATGGGATATTCAATTCCGTCCTTTGTTTTAGGCCTTGTGATACTTTTCATATTTTACGGTGTGCTTGGATGGTTGCCTCCAGGTAGATTGGGTATAAGTTTTTCCATGATATACGATTCGGCCGCTTTTCATCACTACACAGGTTTGGTTACCATCGATTCGCTTTTAAATGGCAGACTTTGGATGTTTTTGGATGCGCTGAAACATCTTGTTGCTCCTATAATGACACTTTCATTCCTTTCATGGGCAGGTCTTTTGAGAATAACCCGTTCTTCGATGCTTGAATCTTTGGGACAGGATTACGTGAGAACTGCCCGAGCAAAAGGGTTGAGCGAACGTGTCGTGATAAACAAGCATGCAAGAAAAAATGCCCTAATTCCGGTAACAACAGTTGCGGGTTTGATGTTCATAGGGATATTAGGTGGGGTTGTCATAACCGAAACGATTTTCAACTACCCCGGCATAGGAAGCCTTATGGCTCAGGCATCAGAGCAACTTGATTATGCGACCGTGTTGGGCGTAACTTTGATTTACGGCCTTGTGACCGTCATAGGTAACTTAGTCGTTGATATCTCATACGCTTTGATAGATCCAAGAGTTAGATTGGGCTAACTTCGAAAAGTGGTGATGTTTATGCAGAAAGAAATTGAAGACAGCGTTTTGACGGAAGAATTGGAGGATCAGAACAATGATCAAAAGACGGATATCCTCTTGGAGGTTAAAAATCTCAAGAAATACTTTCCAATAAAAGCGGGAGTTTTCAGAAGTATCGTCGGATGGGTGAAGGCCGTCGATGATGTTTCGTTCCACATAAAAAAAGGTGAAACCTTAGGACTTGTGGGAGAGTCCGGATGTGGGAAAACAACGGCCGGTCAAACTATTTTAAGGCTTATAGAGCCAACGGCCGGTCATGTCTTTTACAATGGCGTTGATCTTTTCAAACTTTCAAGAGGACAAATGAAAAGATACAGGTCAAAGTTACAGATGATCTTCCAAGATCCTTAC
>JAJYYZ010000001.1 GCA_021800445.1 bacterium
GTATGTGTAACTGTACATCACAATGGCACCCCCTTTAAAATTCTTATTCCACCTAAAGCAACTATCACTGCAGTTTCAACTCTCAAAGTTCTATCTGTGAGTTTTACCCTTTCAAAACCCATGGAATCGTATTTCTCCTTTTCCCTCTCTGTAAATCCGCCTTCCGGACCGAAAAGTAGCACAAAATCATCAGCGTCTTTTATATCTTTGAATCTTTTATCGGCATCAAGATCGAAGCGCACTTTGCAAGCATTTTGGGGAAATTCAAACTCACTCAGATCCATCACTTCCGGCATATAAAGATTGCCACTCTGCTTGACGGCATCTCTTACAACCATTGATATCTTCTTTAATTTTGACTCCGATTCTTTCCTCGTGGTTCTGTCCATGTTTAAAAGCACAATGGTTGAAGTTTCCAGTTCCGTCACCTTCTCAGCGATAAAACGCATTCTTTCCCATTTAACCGGAGAAAGCATAACGTGAATTTTTATCTTTTGCGGTGATCTAACTTCTACGATATCTTCAACACTTGCCAGACCTTTTTCAAGAACTTTGCCACGGAAAAGTTTACCCTTTCCATCTGTGAATAAAATCTGAGAACCAACTTTAATTCTCATAACTTTCATGTGATTTACTTCATGATCATCAAATTCAACGATCTTATCTTTTATTTCCCCCAAAAATATTTCCGACACCTATATCTCCGTTTTTCCTCCCATGTATGGCCTTAACACTTTTGGAACCTCTATTTTCTCATCTTTTTTCTGATAATTTTCAAAGATCGCGACCAGAGTTCTGCCCACGGCAAGTCCGGAACCATTGAGTGTATGCGCAAATTCAAGATCACCACCGGCACGTCTTATCCTGACGTTAGAACGTCTTGCCTGGAAATCAGTGACATTGCTGCATGAAGATATTTCTTTGTAATCGTTGTAAGACGGTAACCATACTTCTATATCGTAAGTTCTTGATGACACAAAACCTATGTCTCCCGTGCAAAGTTCAATAACCCTGTAAGGCAGTTCAAGGTATTGAAGCACTTCTTCGGCATCGTGAGTTAAACTTTCGAGTTCGTCGTAAGAATCTTCTGGTTTGGTATATTTGACAAGTTCAACTTTATCGAATTGATGTTGCCTTACCATTCCTCTTACGTCTTTGCCGTAACTTCCCGCTTCCCTCCTGTAACATGGGGTATATGCGACGTATTTGAGTGGCAGATCCTTTTCATCTATTATTTCATCTTCGTGCATTGCGGATAAAGGCACTTCGGCGGTCGGTATCAGGAAAAGATCGTCAAGAGTTGTCGAATAAGATTCTTCCTCAAACTTTGGAAGTTTACCGGTATTGACCATGGTCTGTCTTAAAACAAGATGAGGCGGAAGAATTTCGGTGTATCCGTGTTTTGAAGTGTGAAGATCTATCATGAACGAAACAAGGGCTCTTTCCATTAAAGCGGCATCGCCTCTTAATATCGTAAAACGAGATCCGGAGATTTTGGAAGCCCTTTCAAAGTCCATTAACCTTCTTTTAGAACCAAGATCCCAATGAGCCTGGGGTGCAAAATCGAATTTCGTCCCATCTCCCCATCTTCTTATCTCAACGTTATCACGCTCGTCTTTTCCAAATGGAACTTTCTCGTAAGGAATGTTGGGAATAAAAAGCATGGATTCACTCAGTTTAGATTGAAGTTCTGAAAGTTTATCTTCTTCGATCTTTATCTCATCTGAAAGTGATTTCCCACGTTCAAGAATGCGATTGACTCCATTTTCATCTTTTGCAGACTTAAGTTTTGCGATTTCTTTGGATATGGAATTTCTTTCCGCACGCAATGAATTAAGATTTGTGAGTATTTTTCTCATTTCTTCATCTATTTTCAAAATGTTATCGATTTCGGATTCACCAACACCTCTTCGACCGAGGAGCATTTTTACCTTTTCGGGATCATCGCGTATCAATTTTATATCAAGCATTAAATCCTCCTTCTTTCATGATTTAGATCAATTTATAACGCTAATTGTACCATTTCCATAATTTGAAACGTATATCTCACCTTTCGGATCTATTGCAATTCCAAAAGGATCTGTCCCAACGGATATTTTTTTGATTATCGAACCTGTTTTTGCGTTTATGAAGATCAAAGCATTATCTTTCGCATCGGCAACATAAATTGCATCCACAGACGGATCAAAGGCTATTTCATCAACACCGCTGGCAATATTTACTGTTTTTACGACACCTGATTCTTTTATGATGCTTATGGTGCCATCCGAAACGTTAAGCACATAAAGCATCCCATTTTTAGGATTCAGGGCCATAGCAGAAGGATTCATTCCAACATTTAAAGTTTTCGTAACCATCCCTGTTGAACCGTTCAACACGCTTATCGTGTTACTGCCGGCGTTGGCAACGTAAACTATGTTGTTGTTTTCATCAACGACAACATCCGAAGGACTTTTACCGACGTTTATCGTTTCAAAAACACTGTTTGTTTTTCCATCTATGACACTTACCGTGTTATCAAAGTTATTTGCAACGTATATCTTATCAGTTTTTTGATCGATCGCGATTCCCAACGGTTCATTGCCAACCTTTATGTTCGACACAACCTTGTCGCTTTTTTCATCGATGACGGTAATCGTGTTTCCACCAAAATTCGAAACGTATATCTTTCCGTTGTTTTTATCAAGTGCGATTCCCCATGGAGTCATCCCGACGCTTATCTTGGATAAAATACTGTAATTGTTAAGATCAAAAACATCAACGGAATTTTCTCCCGAAACAGTTACATATCCCTTGCCGTTTTGGGAATCTATCAAAATATCTCTTGGCTTTTGGCCAACAGGAAAAATCGTTATTACCCTTTGTTGGATTCCAAAAAAATCAACGTTACTTCGGCTTTCATTGACTGTAACGCCTGGTGTAAATCTCCATCCGGCCATGACAACATCTACCGCGACTTTACCATTAAGTCCGTTTTTTACCCAGTAACCTTGATCGTTCGTGTAAACAGAAGAATAATTACCACTGAAAACTATTTCGGCATTCCTTATTGGTTGTCCTTCAAAATTCATGACGTAACCTGAGACGGTGTAGGTTTGCATGTAAAACCATCCCAAAATCAAGCCGGCAATGATCGCCAATCCTACCAAAGCGTATATCAACAAATCATTCACAATTCATTTCCTCCGAAGGTGATCCTTTCTTGGATCACCTCAACAGAACTTTGAAGCCGTTTTGTAAATTTCAATGAATTCATCTAACTTAAGAGAAGCTCCTCCTATAAGTCCGCCATCTACATCCGGAAGCAGGAAAAGTTCCTGACAATTTTCTTTGTTCATGCTCCCACCGTAAAGGCATGATATCCTTTCAGACTTGTCTTTGGAGTACATCTCTTCAAGTCTTTCGCGCACGTAAGCCATCGCTTCCTGGGCCTGATAAGGCTGGGCAACGACTCCCGTTCCTATCGCCCAAACAGGTTCATAGGCTATCACAAGTTTATCTGGATCCTCGATTTTAACACCTTCAAGGTCTTTGGTAAGTTGATCCTTTAAAACGTCAAAGGTCTTACCATTTTTTCTTTCATCAAGAGTTTCGCCTATGCACAAAATAACGGTCATTCCTTCTGAAAGTGCGGCCTTAACTTTTTCATTTATGAATTCATCTGTCTCTCCAAACAAATGTCTTCTTTCCGAATGACCTATTATAACATGATCGATACCCATATCTTTAAGCATTGGAACGCTTACTTCACCTGTAAAAGCACCTGATCTTTGAGAATGCGCGTTTTGAGCGCCAGCCACAAATTCAGATCCTGTAAAAATCTCTTTTACAACATAAAGAGACACAAAAGGCGGGAAAACCCATACTTTCGTGTCTCCGTTTAATTTTAAGTTCTTAAGCAATTCTCTTGCAAAAACACGTGCTTCAGATGGTACCTTGTTCATCTTCCAGTTACCGGCTACTGTCAGCGGGCGTTTTTTTTTGCGTCTGATATTGAAGCGATTCCGGGTAATTCTTTTCCCTCCAAAAATTCAAGGGATGCTCCGCCACCCGTTGAAACGTGAGAAACTTTTTCAGAAAGGCCGAATTTGTCCATCGCAGAGGCGCTGTCTCCACCGCCAACGACGGTAGTCGCGTTCTTCATTTCCGCGAGTGTTTCTGCTATCGCTTTGGTACCATTGGCAAAGTCGTCTATTTCAAAAACACCCATCGGGCCATTCCATACGACAGTCTTTGCGCCACTCAATTTCGATTTGAAAAGTTCAATTGTCTTAGGTCCTATGTCAAGTCCCATCCATCCATCCGGAATGCCGTCAGATAAGTTAAGCGTTTTCTTTTCAGTTCCGCTTTTCAATTCTTTTGCGCAGATTGTATCAAGAGGAAGTACAAAATCAACTTTGAGCCTTTTTGCATTCGAAAGGATTTCTTTTGCGACGTCCAGTTTATCATCTTCACATTTCGAAGCGCCGATCTTATAACCTTGGGCCTTTAAAAATGTGAACATCATGGCTCCGCCGATTAAAATTTTATCTGCCTTTTTAAGCAAATTATCTATGACGCCTATTTTGTCTGACACTTTTGCGCCACCAAGTATGACAACATAAGGTTTTTCAGGAGAATAGGTAACTTTTGAAAGCATGTTGATTTCTTTTTCCATCAAAAAGCCCGCAACAGACGGCAGATATTGCGCAACCCCCACATTCGAAGCGTGAGCCCTGTGAGCGGTTCCGAATGCATCGTTGACATGAATGTCTCCCAGTTTGGCAAAAGACTTTGAAAGTTCAGGATCGTTTTTCTCTTCGCCCGGGAAAAACCTTGTATTTTCCATAAGCACCACATCACCGGGTTTCATGGAATTGACAAGGCCTTCGGCTCTTGGCCCTATTGTGTCATGACAAAATGTTACTTTTCTCCCAAGCAACTCTTCAAGTCTTTTTGCCACCGGCTCAAGAGAAAACTGAGGATCAGGGCCTCCTTTTGGCCTGCCAAGGTGGGAAAGCAGTATGACTTTCCCCCCTTTGTCTATGACATATTGGATTGTTGGCAATTCCGCTTTTATTCGGATGTCATCCGTTATAACACCTTTTTCAATTGGAACGTTGAAATCAACACGCATCAAAACGCGCTTATTCTTCAGTTCAACATCCCTTATCGTCAATTTGCCCATAAAAACCACCATCAAAGAAGTTTCTGAACCATTTCTATCAGATCGACAGCCCTGTTTGTGTATCCGTATTCGTTGTCGTACCATCCAAAGACGTTGACAAGTTCTCCGTTAACCTTTGTAAGCAAGGAATCGAAAACGCAAGAGTGTGTTTCTCCTATTATGTCACGAGACACTATTTCATCTGTGCAGTAAAGCAGAGCTTTACCCATTGGCCCTTCGGCAGCCTTTTTAAATGCGGCGTTAACTTCTTCGACGGTCGTTGATCTCTTAAGTATAACCTTGAGATCGGTTATTGAGCCTGTCGAAACAGGCACTCTCAAAGCCATGCCATCCAATTTTCCCTTAACAGATGGTATAACAAGATGAATGGCCTTTGCCGCGCCGGTCGTCGTGGGTATCGTGTTCATTGCGGCAGCCCTTGCACGTCTGAGATCTTTATGAGGTAAATCGAGAATCCTTTGATCATTCGTGTAACCGTGAACGGTTGTCATGAATCCCTTGACGATTCCAAAATTATCTTCAAGCACTTTAACAAGAGGAGAAAGAGAATTGGTCGTACAAGAACCTGTAGATATCACAACATGATCCTTTTTCAACGCTTCATCGTTAACATGAGGATTTATCGTTGAATCAGCGCCATCCGCTGGAGCAGAAATTATGACTTTCTCAGCCCCAGCCTGAATATGGGCCATCGCCTTATCTTTGCTTGCGAAAAGACCTGTAGATTCAACGGCAAGTTTCACACCAAGTGCTTTCCATGGAAGTTTTGAAGGATCTTTTTCCGCAAACACTTTTATCTCTTTGCCATCGACTATTATTGCGGTATCTGTGTAAGAAACTGTCCCCTTGTATGTACCGTAATTCGAATCGTATTTGAAAAGATGAGCAAGTGTCTTTGTGTCGGTTATATCATTCACGGCAACAACGTTGATAGGTCTTTTTTCCTCGAGAATAACACGAAGAATTTGTCTTCCGATCCTTCCAAACCCATTGATTCCAACTTTTACTTCTGACATTTTAACAACCTCCTTGATTTGTTGGACTTTTAAAATCCAGGTATTTTCATACCGCCAGTGACTTTTTCCATCTCTTCATTTGAACGCGTTTTCGCCAAATTCACGAATTCGTTGAAAGCGCTTATGAGAAGGTCTTTGAGCATTTCCGAATCGCCGAGTAAATCGTTCGAAATGTTTATTTCCTTCACTTCATAATCGCAATTACCCTTTAGCGTTACCGCTCCGCCACCGACCGTTGCGCTTACTTCTATATTTTTAAGGTTTTCTTGAACTTGAGTGATTCTCTTTTGCATTTCTTGTGCTTGTTTCATTATGTTTCCCATGTTTCCTCCAAAACCGAAATTTTTTGCCATTATTCTCCTCCTTCTGGAAGAATCTTCCCACCAAATAAACTCAACACTTTTATGATGGGCTCCCTAAGTTTGTCGTTCATCGAATCTATCGGAACTTTGGAATACGCAAAAACAAATCTCACATCTCTTGAAGTTACACTTTTGAAATCTTCAGTTATCATCTTATCTTTTTCTTTCAAAATTTCGTTCTGCAATAAAGTGTAAGAGATGACAAGTATTCTGTCTCCAAGATCTTTCAAATCTGCTTCAGAAAGCGAAACGTAAACGGAAAGATCTTTCTGCGCATAAAATCGAATTAGCCTTTCGACATCGGTCTTTATTTCTTGATCAACTTTTTCAACCTGTCTGACCTGATCTGTTAAAGGCTGAACATTTTCTGAAGAAATTTTTTTGTACTTCAAAGTTTCAAATGCACTCATTACCTTGAAAAGATCGAATTGTTTTTCTTCATACCTTAAAATTTGAATAAGATCTCCTGCAAATTTCCCGATTGAAATCAAACCATCATCTTTTATCCTGTCTGAAGAATATTCTACCACACTTCTGAGAAAATTCATGACGTCTGTTCCCTGATTTTTTATTGAATCGACCACATGGATCAACGCATCAACGTTACCATCAAGAATTGACGTGATGTAACTTTCAACTGTTTCGATTGGACCATCGCCAAGCACAGAAAAAGTATCCGCCAGTGTTACTTTTTCGTTTGAAAATCTTGCGATTCCTTCGAGCATGCTTAAGGCATCTCTCATTCCACCCGCTGCTTCTTTTGAAATATGATCCAAAGCCACGATTTCGTATTCAATTTTTTCGGCTTTGCAGACATCTTCAAGTTTTGAACGTATGATATTCGGGGATATTCTTCTGAATTCGAGTACCTGACATCTTGATATGATTGTTTCCGGCACCTTTTGAATTTCCGTCGTTGCAAGTATGAAAATTGTTTTTTCCGGAGGCTCTTCAAGCGTTTTTAAAAGCGCGTTGAATGCCTCTCTCGTAAGCATATGAACTTCATCTATTATATAAACTTTGTATTTGAGTTTTGAAGGCATGTAAAACACGCGATCTCTTATCGATCTTATTTCATCTATGCCTCTATTCGATGCGGCATCCATTTCTATCACGTCAAGAGTTCTTCCGGTGTCTATTTCAACACACGAATCGCAAGAGTTACATGGGTCGTATCCATCAACCGGATGATCGCAATTCACACTTTTGGCAAGAATCCTTGCGACAGAAGTTTTTCCAGTTCCGCGTGGGCCGCTGAAAAGATAAGAGTGTGAAACTTTTCCACTTTTAACAGCATTGGAAAGCAACAATTTCACATGATCCTGTCCTAAAATCTCTTCAAACTGTTTAGGCCTATATTTTAAGTAAAGTGTGCCCATTCGTTTCACCCATCTTTATTTTAACACAAAAAACAGAGGACCAGACACCGAAGGGCAAATGCCGGAGCCGGCGCACAAAAAGGCACATGGCGAATAGCCTATGGCCTATAGCAAGAAAGAGACATTAGGGATTGGGGATTAAAAAGCGGGTAGCGCGTATATGAACCTAAAGTTGATCAAGCATGTAAAGAGAAAGATATATCAAAAACCAAATTATTCCAAAAAAAGAGGAAAATTCGATGATTTTAAAAAATTCAAAACCTTTGACAGTTGAAAATATGTTTAAAATTTCCCAACTGTTTAATCTCAAAAACCTTCCGACATAGATGCCAAATCCCGACATCATGGAAACAAAGATGACGAATATCCAGGACACGATTTTATTTCTATCGTCAAAAATTCTGTGGATTATGAAAAGCGAAAAAAAACCGATGACTATTCCTATAAATGTTATCAGAATAAATTGAGCTAATTCAAACCATGGAAGAAATTTAAAACTGTAAACAAAAACATGATCTTTTAACACCGTATAATCATTGGTTCGGATGTGAATTATGTCTGTCATAAGATAAGGGGCGTTGGGGTAGAAAAAAAGCCAGACGACTCCGAAAAGCATCATGAATGTTGATTTAAGAAC
The DNA here is from genome assembly GCA_021800445.1 of bacterium. GTDB lineage: Bacteria > Thermotogota > Thermotogae > Mesoaciditogales > Mesoaciditogaceae > Athalassotoga. Next base: position 8,562 of record JAJYYZ010000001.1, read on the forward strand.
AGGTCTTATGCCAGATTTATAAATGAAAAAAATCAAAAATGAAAGTAAAAGTGGAATCCATGCAAGAAAAAGATTTAAAAGTAGAAAAGCTGTTTGCCAGTTTTTGTAGAAAATCATTTCGTACGTTATAAGCAGAACAATTACAACCGTCAGAGAAAATGGAATTAAAAATGTTTTTTTCAAAGTTTCATACCTTTCGTATTCGATCTGTAATTCCCGATATATCGGGAATGTCTAATCTTTTTTTCTATACCCTATGATTTCAGTATATAAATCAATTTTACACCTTGTGTGATATAATTTCACCGAAGGAAGGTATCTTTGATGATAGAAACTTTGAAAAAATTTTATGACAAATATCAAGAGCTCAACAAAATTCTTTCCGATCCCGAAGTCATGAAGTCTCCAGAAGCAGTTATAAAATATTCAAAAGCACTTTCAGAAGTCGAAGAGCCGGCAAAGATTTATGAAAGTTATTTAAAAATAAAAAACGAGATCGAAGAATTGCAATCTCTTGATTCTACAGATATTCACGATGAGATCGTCAAAGAAATCTCTCAAAAGAAGTCTGAACTCGAACAAATCGAAAACATGTCCGGTGAATTCATAGAATCTCTTGATTCGGATATTGGAAGAAACGTCATAGTCGAGATAAGAGGTGGTGTCGGAGGACAGGAAAGTGCTATTTTTGCAGGAGATCTGTTGAGAATGTATTTAAAATATGCGGAAAAACACAAACTCACCGCCGAAATTCTCGATTCACATGAAACAGAACTCGGCGGTTTCAAAGAAGTTATATTTTCTGTCTCTGGGAAAGGCACATACAAACTTTTCAAGTACGAAAGTGGGGTTCACAGAGTGCAGAGAGTACCTGTAACAGAAGCATCGGGAAGAATTCACACTTCAACGGCGACCGTTGCGGTGCTTCCGGAAGCAACGGAAGTTGATGTTCGGATAAATCCTGATGATTTGCGAGTGGATACTTTCAGATCATCCGGAGCCGGAGGTCAGCACGTCAACAGAACCGAATCGGCCGTGAGGATAACTCATATTCCAAGCGGAATTGTTGTCGTGTGCGAATCTGAAAGATCTCAGATTCAAAACAGAGTGATAGCGATGAAGATATTAAGAGCCAGACTTTTTGAGATCAAAAAGCGTGAAGAAGAAAGCAAAATGTCTGATATGAGAAGAACTCAAATAGGAATGGGTGAAAGAAGCGAAAAGATAAGGACTTACAACTTTCCGCAAAACAGGGTAACGGATCATAGAAATGGTTTTACGGATCACGGACTTGAAGAGGTTATGAATGGCGATTTGGACGAAATAGTGAAATCTTTGACGGAATGGGAAATGCAAATGATGACAAAGGAAAGGTGATTGACGTGAAAAAAAGTTTCTTCTTTTTTGTGATCGTGGCAGCAGGTATTCTTTCTTTGATACTTTCTGGGTGTTTCCAGATGCAAACTACAATTTCTTTTGATTCATACATCCAAGCGACACCTTTTTCATCGATATCTCATATTCGCATATTCATAAAATCGATAAATGCCAACAACGGCAGTATAGGTGTTCCAAATTTGAACCAAGAATACGACCTTGTTTCATCTTTTAACGTAGCGCACACTTTTTACATAGCAGGGCAGATAACGGGCCTTCAAAATCTTGCATTCAGCGGAAACGGACCGTTTTCTATCAACTCAATTTCAATGAACATAGGGCCAGATGCGACTGTCGTACTCGGAAACGGTACCCAATACGTTGTACCGGTCGCAACAACGATAACAATTCCATTTTACAATTACAGCAACCAATCGATGCAACAAGCACCATTGCTAATAACTTCAGGGCAAAATAAGACGGCGTTGATTTTATGGAACCTTTCAGATCTTTCAACGGCGGCAATAAATCCAATTGTTTTAAATGCCATGGGTCTTGATATGTCTCAGACTGTACCGTTGTATATCACTCACGGTATTTCGTCTGATCCATTTCTTTACGACGGACTTTACAGATATGCGTCTGTTTCAGATTTTTCAAAAACTTTTACCTTCACGGCCCAGGGATACTGGAATACGTTAAACAACACGTATGATTTCACGCTTTACCCGTTTATCGCACCTACTTCTCAGGAGTATTCGGCGGCCGTTTCTATTAACAGCGCTACTCAAACGATAGCAGCCAGTAATATAAAAATTGGCTCTTCTCCGTCTTCTTCGATATCTTTGAATCTATGAAAAAGATACTTATCGTTGCACTTTTGATAATAGCCGGATGGCTCGTGTATTTTGATATCACGTCGTACATTTCTTACGTGAAAACCAAAAACGAATATGAAATTGTCCTTAAAAAATATCAAAATACAAAAAATGAAATGGATTATATCCAACAAACCATGAAGGAGTTGCAATCTCAAATTGCGAATGGTGGTAACCACAGCCCATAAACCAGATCATCAACAAATAAATAGAGCAAAATCACTTTCTGTCCAGTTAGGATGTAAGTACATTCCAAGGCATCATTTCAGATTTATAGAAGATGAAGTTGTCATAATAAACGAAAGGAATGGAATATCAGCCATGAAGGATGGAAAACATCTTTTTTTTCATCCTTCTTTGGCTGTTTTGAGAAAATCCAATTTTGAACTCGGTCAGAGAGATTATCTTATCGAATCGCTTTCTCTTAAAGGAAACGAAAAGGTGCTCGATTGTACTTTGGGACTCGGAAGTGAGGCTATTTTGATAGCCCATTTTTTACCCGAAGGAAAGGTTAAATGTCTTGAAAGTTCAAAGATAGTGAAAATGATCGTCGAAAACGGTTTACAAGAAGAAAATTTGCCCGACTGGATAGTCGATGCCTCTAAAAGAATTGAGATATCTGAGGGAAACTACAAAGAGTTCATAAGAAAATCGAGAGAGCAATTTGATTGCATTTACGTTGATCCGATGTTTAAACATCCTGAATTGAAATCGGCGGCAATGAACAGTTTAAGACCTTTTGCCGATTATTCCGGAATAACAAATGAGGATTTGGAAATGATGAAAAAGATCACAAAAAGGATCGTTGTCAAGGCAAGATGGAATGATTCGATCTTTGAAAAATACAAGTTTGACAAAGTGACTGGCAGTTTAAAAAGCAACATAGGTTATGGAGTGATTGAACTTTGAAGATACCGCTGATAATGGGACCTACTGCCGTTGGCAAAAGCGATTTTGCCGTTAAACTTGCAAAGATCATCGATGGAGAGATAATATCAGTCGATTCGATGCAAATTTACAAGTACATGGATATTGGGACCTCAAAGGTCGATATGGAAACAAGAAAAGAGATTCCGCATCATATGATAGACATCGTAAAACCTGATGAGGATTTTGACGTCAAACAATTCAGAGATGAGACAATAAAGGTAATTGACGAAATCATATCAAGAAACAAATATCCAATTCTGGCAGGTGGTACGGGTTTTTATTTTGAGGCCTTAAAATACGGCATTTTTGAAGGGCCTTCCAAAAACAAAGAAATAAGGGAATCTCTTTTGAAAATAGAAAGAGAAAGTAACGGATCGCTTAGAAAGATGCTTTCAAAGATTGATCCTGTTGCTTTTGAAAAATTCGATGCCGGTGATCTCACAAGAATTGTCAGGGCAATTGAAGTTTACATACTTACCGGAAGACCGATATCCGAACTCTGGAAAGAAAGATCCGAAGATGAAAGATTTACAATTTTCGTGCTTTACAGAGAAAGAAATGATCTTTACAGACGAATAAACGAAAGAGTTGAAAGTATGTTTGATCGCGGATTTGTGGAAGAAGTTCAAAATTTGCTGAAAATGGGATATTCCAAAGATTTGAAAGTCATGAGATCCATAGGATACAAAGAAGTGGTACAATATCTTGAAGGAGAGATCGGTATCAACGAATGTGTTGAAATGGTTAAACTTGCCACACGTCATTACGCTAAAAGGCAATTGACATGGTTTAGAAGATATGAAGATGCGGTGTGGATAAATTTTTCGAATGGAGAGGAACCATCCTTGAACAAGGTGCTTAAAATCATTGAATGGGGGGCCGCCTGATGGTGGAAAAACAAAATTTACAGGACAGATTGTTGAACTATTTGAGAAAGCGGAAGATCGAAGCCAAAGTTTACCTCGTGAATGGATTTCAAGTGAAAGGACTTGTCAGATCCTTTGATAATTACACGGTTCTCATTGAAAGTGGAAGACAACAAAACATGGTCTACAAACATGCCATAAGCACGATAATTCCCGCTGAGTATGTCGAATTGGGCGAGGCCCTTGGGAAGGAAGTTTTGGAAGAGGAGGAAAACGAAGAACAAGGTTGAAAAAGGCGATATTGTTAGGTGCAACTTATTCAAAATGGCTTAACATAGAAAAAAGCCTTGATGAGCTTGCGCTGCTTTTAAAAAGCATTGACATCGATCCTGTTATGAGTTTCTGGCAAGTTTTGAGAACTCCGCTTCCTTCTTATTTGGGAACTGGGAAACTGAACGAAATCGCCCGTTACATAAAAATATACGAAGCCGATGGGGTTGTGACGGATGATGAACTTAACTCCGTTCAAAGGACAAGCCTTGAAAAAATGCTTAAAGTCGAGATTTTAGACAGAACTCAGGTTATACTGAAAAATTTTTCAAGAAGTGCGACAACGCAGGAAGGAAAAATAGAGGTAGAACTTGCAACTTTGGAATACGCGCTTTCCCATCTCATAAAGTCTAAGGACATGTCGCGTCTCGGTGGTGGCATAGGAACAGTTGGGCCGGGTGAATCTAAACTTGAAACGGACAGAAGGACTATAAAAAGAAAGATCTCTTTGTTAGAGACAGAAATTGAAAAAATATCGAGAGAGAAAATGACCAAAAAGAGCAAACGAATCTCTTCAATAATACCAAAAGTATCGATAGTGGGTTACACCAATGCCGGAAAATCGATGCTTCTGAAATCGTTGAGCGGGTTTGAGATCAAAAGTGAAAATAGACTTTTTACAACTTTGGATCCTATAACAAGAAAAGTTTGGATAGGAGAAAATCTTTACGCCTTGTTTTCCGATACCGTCGGTTTTATATCAAAACTTCCAACTCAACTTGTTAAGGCTTTTAAGTCAACGCTTGACGAGATAAAAGATGCCGATCTCATTTTACTCGTTATCGACGGATCTGATGATGATTTTGAAAAGAAAATGCAGGTATCGATAGACACGATATCCAAAATAGGTGCGACGGATATACCGATTTTAAAAATCATAAACAAAATAGATCTTTGCGATTCGAATCGTTTATCCGCTTTGTCAAGAGAATATCCCGATGCCATTTTTGTTTCGGCATTAAAACGACTTTACCTTGATGAATTGCTTTCAAAAATTCGAGAAGAATCGACGAAGGACTATATTCATCTCGAAACGGAAGTTGACGCATCTCAATGGCAGAGGATCATCGGAACGGAAGGAATAAGAATAATGAGTTTTAACTCATTTGAGGGGAAAGTGCACGCGATACTCAAGATCAATCCTGTTATTTTACCAAAAATAACGGAGGTTCAAAATGTGGTTTAACAAAAAGCCAAGGACCAAGGGCCCCTTGTACTTTGAAAAAGACGGGATTTTCATGTACACACAAAGCAAACAGGGCACTTTGTTTCGTACGATACTTAGAAAAGGATATGATTTTCAATCGAATTACGATGAAGGGCCGGCCATAATTTTGGATAAAGAACTTGTTGGCCAGCGATCAGACGATCTTTTGAGCGTTCATGTTGAATTAGATGAAAATTACAACGTTATATCTTCAGAGATAAACGGAGGTAAATTCCTGACTCCGCAAGAATATGAAGAACTTTCAAAGAAGGAGGAACCAAAGTGAAGAAACTTTTCACAAGCGAAAGTGTTACTGAAGGACATCCGGACAAGATAGCAGATCAGGTTTCGGATGCAATTTTGGATGAGGCAATAGCGCAGGATCCGGAAAGCAGAGTTGCCATTGAAACCTTTGTGGTCAGAGGAGAGGTTATGGTCGGAGGACAAATGACGACGAAAGCGTACATAGATATTCCGTCCGTTGTACGCAAGACCGTACTTGACATAGGATACACAAGGGCTAAATATGGCTTTGACGGTGAAACATGCGCGGTTGTAACGGCCATAGACGAACAATCACCGGATATAGCCTTGGGAGTAGATGAAGCCTTTGAAGTAAAAGAGGGAGAGAAAGTTTCAGATCCTCTTGAAAAACTCGGTGCGGGAGATCAGGGTATAATGTTTGGATATGCAAGCGATGAAACTTCTGAGTATATGCCTTTGAGCATATCTCTTGCTCATAAACTTGCAAGAAGGCTTTCCGAAGTTAGAAAGACAAAAACTCTTGATTTTCTAAGGCCTGACGGTAAAACTCAGGTAACGGTCGAATTCGATGATGATGGAAAACCCATTGCGGTTGATGCTGTTATAATATCCGCCCAGCACGATCCAAATGTTTCGAGGATCGATCTTGAGAATGGAATACATGAAGAGGTTATAAACAAAATAATTCCTCATGAGTATTTCACAAAAGAAACCAAGATATACATAAATCCAACGGGACGGTTTGTGATAGGCGGTCCTATGGGGGATACAGGATTGACCGGCAGAAAAATAATAGTTGATACCTACGGCGGAGTTGCGCCTCACGGCGGCGGTGCTTTTAGTGGAAAAGATCCGACCAAAGTTGACAGATCGGCATCTTACATGGCAAGATATGTCGCAAAAAATATAGTTGCCGCCAAACTTGCCCACAAATGTTTGATCCAGGTTGCCTACGCTATTGGCGTTGCAAGACCAGTTTCAATTTTCGTTGATACTTACGAAACAGGTGTTATTCCGGACATGGAATTGACGAAGATCGTGAATCAAATTTTTGATTTTAGACCCGGTGCCATAATAAAGAATTTGAATCTTAGAAAACCTATCTACAAACAACTTGCCGCTTACGGTCACCTTGGAAGGACAGATCTCGATCTTTCTTGGGAAAAGACGGATAAGATCCAAAATTTAAAAGCAGCGGTGAGAGTTTGAATGGAAGAGTACGATGTAGTCGTAATAGGCGCAGGACACGCAGGGGTTGAAGCAGCCCTTGCAACCGCAAAGCAGGGTTTTAGGACCCTGCTTTTGGGTATAAATCTTGATAACGTTGCATGGACACCGTGTAATCCTGCAGTCGGAGGCCCAGCAAAGGGAATAATTGCAAGAGAAGTCGATGCGCTTGGCGGCGCGATGGCAAAGATAACCGATGCGGCCATGATAAACATAAGAGTGCTGAACACCTCTAAAGGTCTTGCAGTTCAAGCGTTAAGGGCTCAGGTGGATAAATATCTTTACTCAAAAACGGCAAAACAAATTCTCATGGAACAGAAAAATTTAACTTTGCGTCAGGGAGTGGCGACTGATCTGATCGTCGAGAAGGGAAAGGTTGTAGGTGTTGGCACATCTCTTGGCATTTTGTACAAATGCAAAGTCGCGATAATCACTACTGGCACATTTCTTGGCGGAAAAATTTTCATAGGGCCGAACTCAATGCCGGCAGGTCGCCTTGGAGAACCTCCCGCGGAAGGTTTAACTGAGAGTCTCAAAAAATACGGTATAAATATGAAAAGGTTTAAAACCGGTACGCCTCCGAGAGTTTTAAAATCATCGATTGATTTTTCAAACCTTGAAAAGCAAGAAACGGCAGATGAACCGTTGGCATTTTCATATTCAGATGATCCAAAAATTTTACCCAAAAATTATCCTTGTTTCATAACAAGGACAAGCAACGTAACCCATGACATAATAAGAGAAAACCTTCATTTCTCTCCAATGTACGGGGATGTCAAACTCATTCATTCGGTCGGACCACGTTATTGTCCTTCGATAGAGGATAAGGTCGTGAAATTTCCAAACAGAGACTCTCATCAACTTTTCGTCGAGCCGGAGGGAACAGATTCAATGGAATATTACATAAATGGCTTTAGCACATCCTTACCTTACGATGCTCAGGTAAGGATGCTTCACACGCTTCCGGGCTTTGATCATGCGGTGATAATAAGACCTGCTTACGCAGTGGAATACGATTATGCCGATCCAACCCAACTTTATCCAACTCTTGAATCCAAAATGGTTGAAAATCTTTACTTCGCAGGGCAGGTTAACGGCACAAGCGGTTACGAAGAGGCCGCAGGACAGGGTATAATGGCCGGATTGAATGCCGGATTGAAGTTAAAAGGAGAAGATCAGATCGTGCTTGGACGTCATGAATCTTACACCGGCGTTATGATAGACGATCTTGTCTTCAAAGGTGTAGACGAACCTTACAGGATGCTCACTTCAAGAGCTGAATACAGGTTGCTTTTAAGAGACGACAACGCACATTTGAGACTTACGAAGTACGGTTACAGGGGTGGCATAGTTGACAAAGAGTTCTATGAAAGAGTTCTGAAAATCGAAAAAGGTGTAAATGAGACGATTGAAAGATTCAAAACAGTTAAAATCAAAATATCAAAGGATTTCAAAAATTTGGACATTCAAAAAACGCTTTCGCTTTTCGAACTTTTGAAAATTCCGGGCGTATCTTACTCGGACATAGCCGAATTCGATCCCCAACCCATTACCGATGCAGAATTGATAAAAGAAATTGAAATAGAAGTTAACTACGGTGGATATATATCCAAAGAGATTCAGGAAGCACAAAAACTTTCAAAATTGGATAAGATAAGAATACCTCCAGATTTTGACTTTTCAAAAGTTGTTGGAATTTCAACAGAATCAAAACAAAAACTCATCAAAATGAAACCGACGACACTCGGCCAGGCTGCAAGAATTCAAGGTGTAACACCAAGCGATTTATTTCTTCTGAGTTCAAAGATAAAGGGGTAATCTGTGGACAAGATATACATAATAGGCCATAAGAATCCGGATGTGGATTCTATTTGCAGTGTGATAGGTTATGCCGATCTTTTGAACCGTTCCGATCCTGTCTACGTTCCCGCGCGGTGCGGTGAAATAAATTTCGAAACCAAATTCGCGCTTTCAAAATTTGGAATAAGTGAGCCTTTATACATAGAAAGTCTCGATCCCAAGATTGTGGACATGAAATTGCCACCTCCGATAAGCGTTCATGAAGATGTTCCGACGATTGACGTCGCGATACTTATGGAAAAACACGACATAAAAAATGTGCCTGTTGTCGACGCTGAAGGCAAACTTGTAGGCCTTGTGAGCGAAAGAGGTCTTGCCAAGGCTTACGTGAGAAGAATCAAGATAGAACAACTTGAAATGGCTCCAATAAGCATAGAGACACTCGCAAGAATAACAGAAGGAAAAGTTTTGTTCGATTCCGGCAGAATTCTTAAAGGGAAGGTTTACACGGCAATAGATGCGCTTCATGTTGCGCTTTCCAAACTTGAACGGGAAGACATAGTGATCGTCGGAGACAATGAACCGGATCAGATCGCCTTCATAAGGTCCGGCGTAGCGGCACTTATAATTGCAAATGGAGCTCTGGTCGTGGAAAGAGTCATAAATGAGGCGAAAGTGAATAACACATCGATTATTCAGACCAATCTTGATGCATTTGGCGTTGGTAAGATGATAAATTTATCTCTTCCGGCGAAAATGGTAATGGCAAAGGATATACCGATTTTGAAAATGAATGATTCCATCGAATATGCAAAAAAGATCGTGTATGAATCAAAATTCAGAACTGCCTGCATAGTCGACGATAAAGGAATTTTGGCAGGAGTTATGACGAGAACGAACCTTCTCGAAGAGGTAAAAAAATCTGTTATATTGCTCGATCATAACGAATACACTCAGGCCGTTGATGGCATAGAAAAGGCCGAAATAATAGAGATAATAGATCATCACAGAATAGGCAACATAAATACCATAAAACCGGTCAAATTTTTGAATGATCCAATAGGATCTACTTCAACCATAATAACTTACAAGTTTATTGATGCCGGTATCGAGCCATCGCCTCAAATAGCCGGAGTGCTTTTGAGTGGCATACTTTCAGACACCCTCATTATGAAATTATCCACCACAACGCAAAAGGATATCAATGCAGTTAATTATCTGTCCCAAATAGCAGGAGTAGATCCTTACGAGTATGGTAATGAGTTGATAAATGCCGGAATGTCTCTTAATGGATTGTCTGTAGAAGAGATAATCACGAAGGATATGAAAAGATATAACATGTTCGGCAAAAATATCGTGATTTCTCAAGTCATGGTAACATCTTTCGATTTTTCTAACTCTAAATCTAATGAAATAGTTTCGAAAATGGCCAAATTAAGAAATTCTATGAATGTCGATTACTTTTTTTGCCTTTTCACGAATGTTTTTGAAAATTCAAGCGATCTTTTTTTAAGTGCTGATGAAGATTGCCTTTTGAAATTCGAATCAAAAAACCCTCTAAGGTTGGAAAACGTCATGTCCCGCAAAAAAGATTTTCTTCCTTACGTGGCAAAAATAATTCAAAACAGAATATAACATTACTCCTCATTAGTTTTTATATTTCTTATTTTTAGATTATTGTTTTCATAAATCTTAATTGACATCTTGCTTTAAGATGAAGTATAATTTTCATATCTTGATGAAAGGGGATGAAGTAATTGAAACTAAGGGGTAAATTGATTTTGCTTTCTCTTTCTGTACTTGTGATAGCCGTTGTCTTAAGCGGATGTTTTCTTATGCCTCCAACTGTTAAATTCACCGCTCCAACATCGCTCAACAACTCGGCTTATCCAGTTAATTCTCCCATAACCTTTGCATGGTCAGGCGAAAGTGGGCTTACCTACACGTTAACTTTGTCCGCATCCGGTGTTGGACCAATAACTTTACTTGCCAACACAAATCTAACAACATACCAAACATCGATAGCGACTCCCGGTGTTTACACGGCCCAAATCGTTGGTAAAACAGGTCTTGGTGGAACGGGCAAGGATACCACAACTTTCAACGTTACATCTTTGAAAATCACAAATGCCGCTACAGTCTACGCCACAGACAATGTCTCTGTATCCTGGAAGTCTCTTGACAACAAACCCCACACGTACCTTTACTCTATAACAAACGGTGCAACGTGGATCTCAACGACACAGACAAGAGCGACTTTGACAAACCTTCCGGACGGAAATTACACCTTCATGGTGAAGCTTGCCAATGCTTACGTGCCTGCGGCCGTTTACAATTTTGAAATTTTGACGGCAGGACCGACGATAGGAATAGCGGTTTCTGACAGAACCGAAGGCGGCTTTTACGGAATAGGATCCCATCCTCAGGGAAGATACGCTCTCATAAGTTGGGCGTCCGATCAAAAATTAGGTGCCTTGCTTGTGAGATTTTACCTTTACGGTCCTTTGGGAACGGGCATAAGATATAGGCTTAACATATCTCCAAATGGACAGTGGGTAGTACTGCCTGCAACATCAACGGCTCAGCAGTGGTATTTGATTCCACATCCGAACACGAACACAGACATGATAGTTTCGGCAACAGGCCCTGGCAGTTTGCAGGTCTACGATATGAGTGGAAATGCTTACAACGTACCTGCATTCCAGTTAGGTCAGACTTACGCAATAGGTATGTTACCTATAAACTGGCTTGGAACACAAGGGTCTTTTGCGATAGCCCCATTTGTACTCAGCGAAAGGTACGGACTTTCGAATATGCCCGAAATGTACGTAGGATACAACACATCATCTGTGGCAACGGGTGGATCTTTTGTGGCTTCGGTCTACGATCCAAACCTTACGGCCTACGCGTCTGGTACCCATGAAATAGTCAACGACAACGTCGATCATACAGACATCACGACAAACAACGGCCTGATGTACATGCAATTCTCCGTTCAACTCGCATCTGGCCTCCAACTCAACAGTGTTTCATTCCCAGACATGATGGCGGGAAAGGTTAACCTTTCAACTTACAAATACGATCCGGATACCGGAATTCTTACAGTCTACAGAGGATTCGTTAATCCTGTCCCAGGTGCATCCGTGGCACAGTCGGCGACCGATGTAGCCGTCCAGATTCAATGCACGGTACCGGCAACGTACACTGGATCTTACGCGTACGCTGGCATAATCTACGAAGGATACTTTGGAAATGAAGGATATTCCAATCTTAATCCCGTTTTCAAAGATAACTCTTTGAGGAACATAGATGGTGTCGTGATTTTGAGATCCGTGCCCGTTGTTGCCATTGGCAGCGCGGCGAAGTGAGCGGGGTGATTGACATGGAAAAGATGACATTTATGCTTTTAACTTTGGTTTTGATTTCGGTCTTTGCATTTGGAGTTTCACTAAGTTCACAAACTGTTGTTAGCACCGCCGTCGTTGAGGCCATAAATGCTCAGAACTCACAACTTGGTATTCCATGGACAGCAGGTCTTAATGGCTTTAACGGAAAGACTATCGGCCAATTGTCAGTTATGAATGGATGGAGACCTCTTCCGAAGGATTTCGTTTCCGCCTTTTTGACTAGAAAGTTAACAACCACAGATGACATGCTTATGGGATCTTACACGATGTTCAATCCATTGACGATGAATGGATCGAACCTTCCTACCGCTTACGATCTCAGCAACCAATTTGTGCAATACCCCGGCATTTCTTACGTGACACCGGTCAAAGACCAAGGATATCACGGCACATGCTGGGCTTTTTCGACGGTTGAAACCTTTGAAACGGCTCTTGCAGTTCAAGGCGTTGTACCATATTCAAATATTCCCGTCCTTTCAACACAATTCGCCGCATATCATGACGTCGACTGGAACCTTTTAATTGCGGCAAATGGATGGGTAGTCCAAGATTCTAACTACGATGCAGGCGGAAACCAGTACTTTTCGATGTACAACGCCATAAGGTACGGAATGCCTCCTGCCACTGATTTCCCAACCATATCTTACGAGAATTCTCCGTGGATAGAATGGGATCCACAAAATTCAAACTGGCAACAAGATTTGACTTACTCTCAAGGCACGCTTTTGCTGCTTAGCGCTCCTGAGGAAGCGTACTATTACAACGTGAGTTACAATCAATACATAGATGCCATAAAGACGATGATAATGAAATACGGATCCGTCAGTGTTTCTTTCCTCGTGCCTGCCAGTTTTGATTACTATTCAAGTGGCGTCTATGTACCGGCAAATCCCGGTTCCTCTTCTAACCCTTACGTTGGTGGTCACGCAGTTCAGATTGTCGGATGGATAAACAATTACCAGTACAACGGTCAGACTTACAACGTATGGATTGTAAGAAATTCATGGGGCACCAGTTGGGGCATGAATGGATATTGGCTGCAGCCGTGGGTAACGCCTCAGGAGTATGCCTCAGGAAATGTACCGGCATGGAAGTTCGAATCTTACGGCAACTGGTTTTTCGTTCCAATCTTCAAAACAATTAACGCTGCTTATTCTCAGGCAGATTTCAATAACGATGGATACGTCAACATGACTGATTGGAATATGCTTGTTGGCGCTTTACAGCAAACCAACCCTTCTTCTCAGACGATAGCCAAATACGATATAGGTGTGCCTAAGACTGGGAAAATAGGCGGAGGATCTTTGGAACAGTTCATGTATCTTTGGAATCAGGCTGCGCAAAGCGGACATTAAAAGTTAACAAAATTATAAAGGGCGCATTCAGCGCCCTTTATAATTTTAACTGACTTTATGGTAAAATATTTTGTGTTTATGAATAGAGGTGAGATTTTGAAGATAGGAATTCCGAGAGCGTTGTATTTTTACGTTTATTATCCAATGTGGTATGGATTCTTTTCGTCTCTTGGCCACGAGATAAAGTTGTCAGTTCCGACAAATAAAGAAATAATAAATTTGGGTGTTTCACATTCAGTTGATGATATTTGTATTTCTGTCAAAGTCTTTCATGGTCATGTTAAATATCTGCTCGACAAAAAGGATGTGGACTTTGTTTTTGTTCCAAGGATTGCTAGCGAGGAGAAATACAAGTACACGTGTCCAAAACTCGCTGCACTTCCCGATCTCATGAAAAGCGCTTTCGTGAGCGATACGAATAGAATTTTAACGGCGACCTTTTACACAAGACAGGGAGAAAAGCCAATCGTTAAGGCATTTGAAGAGATAGAAAGACAACTCGGAGATTCGGACGAAAAGATAAAAATGGCCGTTAAGATGGGTATAAGGTACCAAAAACTCGCGGTTAAATCTTTAAGATCGGGTCATACTTTTCTTGATGTGGTAAAAAACATACGTGATCTTGATTCGTTGATAAAGAAGCCGGTTCAAAAACAACGTTACACGGTAGCACTTGCAGGATTTCCATACGATGTTTATGATACTTTTACCAACGGAGACGTCATATCAAAACTCGAAGATTCCGGAGTTGGTATTGTTACAACCGATATGCTGGATCCAAAAGTTTACAAACATTATTCAAAATACATGATAAAAGATTTGTTTTGGTATCAAGCGAATGCTGCTGCAAAGGGCGGAATGTATTACATAGATTCACCCGATATCGATGGCGTTATAAGCATATCATCTTTTAATTGCGGCATAAGTTCGATATATCAAAAATTGCTTGATCTTTACTCGAAAGAGATCGGAAAACCTGTCATGCATATAATAGTGGATGAGCAAACGGGAGATGCGGGTCTTGCAACGAGAATAGAAGCGTTCATTGATTTGATACGCGTGAAAAGAGGTGATGGTCTTGTCGCACAAACGAATAACTTACACGGTACCGAGGATGGGGTACACGTACGCAGCCTTTGAAAGTTTCTTTCAAATACTCGGATACGATGTCATAATACCGGAACCAACAAACACAGAAACCATAAAGGAAGGCGTTTCCAATTCGCCGGAATACATGTGTTTCCCGTTTAAAATATTGCTCGGACAATTTGAAAGAGTACTAGAGCAAAATCCAGACAGATACTTCAAAATGGTTTCTCTTGAAAGTTACGGACCCTGCAGATTTGGATATTATAGCCCATTGTATTACAAAATTTTAAAAGACAAAGGCTTTACGAATTTTGAAGTCGTAAATGTCGAAGGAATTTATCCGCCACTTTACAGAGGCATTCCGAGATTTTTCAAAAAACTCATAAAACTCACAGGGTGGCATACACCATGGACCGTTGTGAAAGCCTTCGTTATAGCCGGATGGAAGGTGTACGCGACTGAACAACTCGAGAAAAAACTTTACTATCTTATTCCAAGAGAAAAAGTTTCAGGTTCGACTGAAAGGATCTTCAACGGAGCGATTGAAAAAATAAGACATGCGCCAAACAAAGTTAAGACCATTAAAAAGATTTTAAACGAAGAACTTGAGAAGATGGATAAAAATCCCCACGTCGAGCGCGACGATCTTCCCAAAATAGGTCTCGTCGGAGAGGCTTACATATTGATGGACTACGGCAATAACCTTGACATAGAGAAAAAACTGGCCTACATGGGAGTGGATGTGGACAGATCTTTGAGAGTCACAAACTGGACTCTCGATAGACTTATAAAGACGAAATATCATAAAGCACACATGTTGGAGGTTAACAAAGGGTATCTTGACTTTTTCATAGGCGGAGATGGTCAGGAAAGCATAATGAATACCATCCTTTACAAAAAAAACGGTTACGATGGTGTTATTCAAGCTCAGCCGTTTGGATGTTTGCCCGAGACGGCCGCGAAAGAAATACTCACAAAGGTAAGTGAAGATTACGATATTCCAGTCTTAAGTCTCGCTTTCGATGAGCAGACCGGAGAGGCTGGATTTGTAACAAGACTTGAGGCTTTTGTCGATATGATAAAAAGCAGAAGGCAGATAAAAGCAGACGAAAAGAGAGAAGAGTCTGTAACGGTTAAAAGTTAAAGAGGTGAAAGAATTGTCAAAACAGGTTGCGTTGGGAATAGATGTCGGTTCGGTTACGACGAAAGTCATCTTCGTCGATGAAAAAGATGAGATAATAGAAGGTCTTTACATCCGAACGAAAGGAAATCCCATCGATACGATAAAGGCAGGCATGATAGAGGCGTACAGCGTCATCACCTCAAAATTTGGTGATATAGAAGTTACAGCCGTTGGAACAACAGGAAGTGGAAGGCAACTTGCCGGTGTTGTTGTCGGAGCCGACATCATAAAGAACGAAATATCCGCACACGCCTACGCTGCAATTCACGAAGTGCCCGATGTATCTACGATCTTCGAAATAGGAGGACAGGACTCAAAGATAATTTTCATAAGAAACGGTGCCGTTACCGATTTTGCCATGAACACGGTTTGCGCCGCCGGAACAGGATCTTTTTTGGACCATCAGGCTGAAAGAATTGGAGTTGATATAGAAAAGTTCGGAGATTATTCGCTAAGGGCCACAAATCCGGTTAGAATAGCGGGCAGATGCACGGTCTTTGCCGAATCCGACATGATTCATAAGCAGCAGATGGGAGCAACTTCCGAAGATATAATAGCCGGACTTTCTGAAAGTCTCGTGAGAAATTACCTTAACAACCTTGCCAGAGGAAAAGAATTGCTTCCAAAATTCGTTTTTCAGGGTGGAGTTTCCGAAAATATAGGAATAGTAAAGGCCTTTGAAAATGCGGTTGGATCAGAGGTCATAGTTCCAAAGAACAACAAACTCATGGGAGCATGGGGCGTTGCGATGCTTGCAAAAAGAGAAGTCGAAATAACAGGCCAAAGGACGAATTTCAAAGGCTTCAAAGTGACAGAACTTGAACATAAAACTCGAGTCTTTTACTGCGATGGTTGTGCAAATAACTGTGAAGTTTACGAAGTTATAGAGAACGGTGAAACCATAGCATATTGGGGCGACAGATGTGGAAAATGGTCCAACAGACTAACGTCCAAAGTGAGAAGAACCGAAAGGGCGGACAGAAGACAATCCGAAGAAGTAAATAGCGAGAAGTGAACGGTGAATAACAAAAAACATTCAAGCGTGCTAAACAAACTTGTCGGAATACTTGATAAAGTCGAAAAGCCCAGCAGGTACATGGGAAATGAGTATAATTCGATAAAAAAAGATGCCGAACTTTCGATGTGTCTTATCTTTCCCGATCTTTATGATGTCGGAATGTCTCATTTTGGGGTAAAAATTCTCTACGATATCGTCAATAAAAGTGATTTTGCAAAATGCGAAAGATCTTATTTGCCATGGCTTGATATGCAAAAGGCAATGATGGAGAATAATGTGCCTCTTTATTCGTATGAAACTTACACTCCGATAAAAGAATTCGACGTGATAGGTTTCACACTTCAGTACGAAATGTCGTATCCCAACGTTTTAAGATCGCTAAAACTCGGTGATGTGCCTATAAAAAATTCTCAAAGATCTGACACAGATCCGTTAGTTATTGCCGGCGGACCGTGTGCGTTTAATCCCGCGCCAATGGAAGAGTTCATAGATGCATTTCTGATCGGAGACGGCGAAGAGGCAACGATAGAAATGCTTATGGCAATAAAAAAAGGAAGATCGCGATCGGAAAAACTTGAATTGTTAAGCACGGTAGAAGGAGTTTACGTACCGGGCTATAATTACAAAGTCAGAAAAAGAGTCATTTCCGAAATGAAAAACGATTGGGCTCCGACAGATCAGATAATTCCATACACCGAAATAATTCATGACAGAGGTGTTGTCGAAATAATGAGAGGATGCGCAAACGGATGCAGATTTTGCCAGGCCGGCATGGTGTACAGACCTGTACGTGAAAGAAGTGCCAACGATATCTTTGAGATCTCCAAAGAAACAATTAAAAAAACAGGATACGAAGAGTTGAGTTTGTTATCTTTAAGCAGTGCGGATCACAGTCAAATAGAAGATGCAATTTCTTTGCTTAAAAACATCAAAGATACCTCTCTGTCGATACCGTCCACACGTGCAAATGCCTTCACCGTAGAAATCGCAAAAGCCATCGGCACAATTCGAAAAAGCGGCATAACGATAGCACCAGAAGCAGGCACGCAAAGGCTAAGAGATGTCATAAACAAAGGTATAACGGAAGAGAATATTTTTTCGGCTGCAAAAATGGCACGGGACAACGGATGGAACAAAATAAAACTTTATTTTATGATCGGACTTCCGACTGAAACAGACGAAGACGTTAAAGCCATAGGAGTTATGCTTGATAAGATAAAACGTATGGGCTTTCATGAAGTCTCCGCAACGATAGGAGTATTCGTTCCAAAAGCACACACTCCGTTTCAATTTGATGCGCAAATGATGCCGGATGAGGCCTTCAGAAGATTTAAACTTTTGAACTGGACAAGAAGATTCGCGAAGTTGAGTTTCACCGATCCATACAAAGCAATTATAGAAGGTGTGCTTTCAAGAGGAGACAAAACAGTTGGAGAAGTTGTTGAAGAAGCGGAAAAGCGCGATGTCATCTTTGCCGACTGGGATGAGATGTTCGATCCAGATAAGTGGATGAAAATTTTTGAAGACAAAAAAATAGCACTTCAAAAAATCATGGAAGCAAAATCTTTTAAAGATCCGTTCCCGTGGGATTTTGTAGATTCCGGAATTTCAAAAGGATTCTTATGGTCAGAACATTTGAAGTCTTTAAAAGCAGAACTCACGCCCGATTGCAGAAATGGATGTACCGGATGTGGTGTATGTCAGAAATTCAACGTTGATAACGTGATACAGGAAGGTATTGTAAGGTGAAATATCTTTTTTATTACAAGCGCACCGGACTTCTGAGGTATCTCTCGAATCACGAAACCATGAGAATGATCGAGAGAATTCTGAGAAGAACCGGCGGTGAATTCAAAATGACCGAAGGCTTTCATCAAAGAATGAAATTGTCATTCGGCCAGGCTTTACCGACAGGTGTAATAGACAGATCTGGCCTTTTTTTGTTATCGACAGATGAAATTTTAGACGAAGAATTCTTGAAAGTTGCCAATTCAATTTCACCTTTAGGATTTGAGATATCAAAAACAGAGATTGTGAATGACAAATTTGAACTTGGCAAATCGATAGATGGATACATCTTCAAATTGATCTTCTTAAGAACGCCTGAAGTACATGACGGATGGGAAATAGAAGAAAAAGGAAAAATCTGGGTGGCAGGATTTTTCAACGTTTTTAATTCTCATTCACCGAAACCAGATGAATTCGGACAATATCTGACCATCAGAGATAGCGTTATTTTCAAAAAATCATAAAAATACTCATGCTTAATAGTTAAATGGAGGTGCTTTGATTGTTTGCAACCTTTATTAAGAATCTAAGAAATTTGACGGAAAGAAAGATATCAAATTATCCTTACTTCGGCAAATGGCTAATACTCGGCACAATAGTTGGAATTGTCGCTGGTTTTGGAGCATTAGGATTTTACTATTCCATAAAATTATCCGAAGATTTTTTCATGTCTTATTTGCTTGGAATGTCTACACCTCACCCTACCGGCGAAGGTGGCAATCTCATTTACAATGCTGTCAGACCTTATCTTATCCCAATTATCGTTGCACTTGGAGGGTTAATTTCGGGCTTTTTGGTTTTTAAATTTGCACCAGAAGCTGAGGGGCATGGCACGGATGCTGCAATAGACGCTTATCACAGGAAACAGGGAAAAATAAGATGGAGAGTTATTCCAATCAAAACTTTTGCTTCTGCCATCACGATAGGATCTGGAGGAAGTGCAGGAAGAGAAGGGCCTACAGCTCAAATAGCGGCAGGTATTGGCTCTTTAATGGCCGATCTGCTTAAATTATCTGTTGAAGATAGAAGAAGAATGGTTGCAATAGGCATAGGGGCTGGAATCGGAACGATATTCAAGGCACCAATAGGAGGTGCTCTACTTGCTGCTGAAGTTTTATACAGAAGAGATCTTCAACCAGATGTTATTTATCCGGCTTTCGTTGCTTCTGCAATAGGTTATTCTATATTTGGAAGTTTCGAGGGATTTGTGCCAATCTTTGGATATTATCTTGCTCCATTTAATCCTCTAAGATTGCCGATGTATGCCGTGCTTGGTCTGATATGTGGTCTTTTAGCGATTTTATATCCGAAAATATTTTATTATACCCATGATAAATTCAAGAGTTTAAAAATAAGCAATTATTACAAACCTGTCATAGGGGCTTTTGGAGCTGGCCTGTTGGCACTTTTGTTTCCAGAGATAATGGGAACAGGTTATGGATGGATTCAAATGCTAATGGAAGGCAAACTTGAATTGATGCCTTCTTTTGGAATACCTCTTTTTGTAATACTTTTGGCTTTACCAATTGTCAAGATCATCGCGACATCTCTGACAATAGCCTCAGGTGGAAGTGGTGGTGTCTTCGCCCCCGGCATGTTTATAGGGGCATTTATAGGTTTGGATGTTGGGCTACTTTTTCAATATATATATCCGACAGTTGTACACGGTAACGTAGTTGGTGCATTCGTTATAATTGGAATGTTGTCGTTTTTCGGAGGTGCCGGGAAAGTACCTCTTGCTGTTACGATGATGGTTGTAGAGATGACCGGAGGGCTTCAACTTTTACCCGCTGCAATGATAGCAGTTTCTATCTCTTATCTTGTATCTGGAAATTACACGATCTACCATGCTCAGGTTCCAACGAGAAAAGATTCACCCGCTCATGCCGGTGAATACAACATGCCGATTTTGACGAATCTTAAAGTTACAGACATAGAAAATTTCAGAAACATCTCGATTCATCCAGACGCGGATGTGAAAGAGGCAAAAGCATTGATGACACAAAATTCAGTCTCATCTATTCCTGTATCAAATCAAGGTCATTTTCTCGGAGCAATTTACATGTACGATATTTATCAGTTAAATGGCGGAACGGTAAGGACTTTCATGAAAACCGGTGTTCCGTCGATCAAGCCAAATGCAAGTCTTGAAGAGGCATGGGAGATAATGAACACAAATAAAAGCACATGGGTGCCGGTGGTACTTGACGGAGCCTTTCTTGGAATAATAACCATGACGGATATCTTAGATGTTTACAAATCAAAATTGAAATCTCTCGGAATATCAGGAGAAAGTGGCGGATAAAACAGCATATAGCAAATGGCCAATAGGGTATAAAAAGGGATTAGAGGAAAAATGGCCAAATAGCAGGAGGGGGCTCGTAGCCGGTGGCGCGTAGAAAAAAATAGTAACGCGTAATCGGTAATCAGCGAAAAGTGGAGGTTTACACAAATTAGTTTATACTCTCTGTTAAAATTGAACTGGTGTGGTATAATTCAATAAATGAATTAAGGATGGTGCTTTAAAATGATGAAATTCTTTACCGTACTTTCGATAATTGTGATTTTGGCAGGTTTTGCGTTTGCCTTTAATTTCCAAGTTGGAGGCGGAGTCGAGGTTGCGGATTTTTGGACATCTGGCGTTGCACTTCCAACGATCAACACATCATTTGCCTTTCCGATTTCAAATAACCTTTCTTTGACAGGGCAGATCGGATCTGTTTTAACACAACAGATGAATTACATAACCTCATCTTCCACTCAAAGCGTAGCATTACTTGCCCTTATCGGCGTAAGATACACGACAAAACCAGCTTCAAGTGATATTTCAGGATTCATGGGCTTTGATGCGGGATTTATGTCAAATTTTGTATCCTCAAATGCAGGCTTTTCACCGATAATCGGCGTAAATGGCGGGTATATATTTCCGATAGTCAGCGGTTTTGAGGGATATGTCAAAGGAGCATTGAGATTTATGATGGTAACTGTCTCAACGGCAGGACAAGGACAGATAGGAAACAGATTTCCGTTATCTTTGCCTATTGTTGAAATATCGACAGGATTGAATTTTCCCTTTTAACTTGGCCAATTCTGAAAGTTCTGTCCGTTCCCTGATCTTCTACGGCCGGATTCCACCACAGATCGTAGTGAATCACGTGATTTGCGGCGGTCAAATTAAGCCGCGTTCCGCCCGCTCTTATTGGTGACATGCTCACACCACTTATAGAAGTGGGAGATCGCTCAAAAAAGGTTAAACAAAAAGTCCCCTCTTTAGGGGGCTTTCTACACTCCTGAAACCTATGATTTAAGCGTCTGGCGGCACCCCGCTTGGAACAATTACGTCAAACTACGTATTCTTTGCGATAATTTCGATATATCTTTTATGAATTATTACTTTATCAACGATTGATAA
The DNA here is from genome assembly GCA_021800445.1 of bacterium. Classification (GTDB taxonomy): domain Bacteria; phylum Thermotogota; class Thermotogae; order Mesoaciditogales; family Mesoaciditogaceae; genus Athalassotoga. The sequence goes on from JAJYYZ010000001.1 coordinate 30,693, forward strand.
AATCAATTCTCTCTGCCCCTCTGTATCGGATTCAAGTTTATGCTTATATTCTTCGAATTTTTCTTTTATCATCTCAATGGTTACATAGGACACCCCTTGATTTAACACTTTTGATAGATCATTTTTCGTTTGATCAAGATCACGCCTTAATTGAGCGGCTTTTTCTTGTAAGACATCTGCAAGTGGAGATTTGTTCAAAATAGCCTCGACTGCGTTTTGAATCTTATCTTCTAATTCTTTTTGTTTGATTTTTAGTGCATCGATTCTTTGCTTATATTCTTCGTCCCTTAGTGAGGCTTCCTCATTGTATCCTTTGGCGATGGCTTCATAATCTGGATTAGCGAGCATTTGGCGAACATAACCTAAGACAAATTGATCTACTTTGTTAATTGACATTCCGTTATATTCAGTATCACGTTTGGCATAGAAACGGGAGCATACATATTGATCAGCCCCTTTGCTCTTTCTGGTGGTCATTTTTGCGCCGCAAATGCCGCAATAGATAAGCCCACGGCATAAGGCCTGAGACTTACGATATCTCATATTTGAAGGTTTTAATCTTTCTTGAACTTTTTTAAAGGTTTCAGAATCGACTATGGCAGGTATTAAACCAGAAATTTCGATCTTATCTTGGCGATTTGCGTGAGGATTATGCTTGTTCCCTTCTCTGTAAGTATATATCCCTACATATTTTTTATTTCTCAACATGTTAATTATGGTAGACTTTGACCACGTTTGACCTGTTCGATTTCTAAAATGGTCATTAAGATAAGCAATGATCTTATTATAACTTTCTTTATTTGCAAACATCTCAAAGACTTTTCTAACCACAATGGCTTCCTGTTCGTTAATCTCATATACTTTTCTGGTTCTCGCGGCTTCCTTGTCTCGTATTTCACGCAAGGTATAGCCATATAATACATTACCGCCAAGATAGTATCCCTTCTCGGCTACTTTTGTTGTTTTGGTGTAAATTTCATCTCGGAGGTTTTCAAGGTAAAACTTGTTTAACCCTGAGATAAGCCATCGTTGGAGACGTCCGGAAGGTGTGGTAGTATCGATCCGCTCGGCGCAAGATATCACATAAACGTTCTTCTGCTCAAGTTCACGGATGAGTTTTTGATCTTCCAAATCGTCCCTTATGAATCGATCATATTTGTATACGAGGATCATGTCATATTTGCCTTGCAAAGCGTTTGATAACATGATTTCAAATTCTGGGCGCGTTTTTGAACCGCTGGCAGTGATTTTGTCCTGAAATTTTTCTATAATGCGGATGCCACTTTGCTCAGCGAAGTTTTCGATCTCATCGAATTGAGTTTCGATGGACGTTTCAGATTGTTTGTTTGAAGAAACCCTGGCGTATGCGACGGCTCGTTTCACTTAAACCCCCTTTAAAGCAAAATTATTTTTCTTTTTTTCCATGCATTTTATATCTTTCTATCATAAATTTTGTTTTTTCACTTTCAGTCATGTCTATAAGATTATCGTCCTGAGTTTCGTATTCTCCATTTTTATCTTCCGAATTCATTGATGCTTCATCGCTTTGAAAATCTTTATCCGCAATTTCCATAAAGTGCTTAATCATCTCAATTATAAACCCTTGATCTCCGGAAACGGTCAATCTTCTATTGTTATAATTCAGTTGAACAGCAAATTTATCACTGCGTGAAGAAACAGGTATAATTTTTATACTTCCGCCATTATCGACGAGTGGCTGGGCCAAATTTTTAATTGAAATAAGAACGCCAGTTTTCATTTAATCCCCTCCAAATAAGATTTTTTTGATTTTAGCGAGAAATATGGATTTCAAAACACTTGTATCAATACTCGTAGACGTCCACTTCTTTTCCCGAAGGATCATACAACCAGCATATATCGCCATCGTCTCTCCATATATATTTTTTTGTCCATATAAATTGACCGCTTGCAGATGACCCTGAGTGAATCTTTATTGACTCGCCAGGCATCAAAGTCATATTTGGCAAAGAATACAATTGATTTGGATCGCTCTTTATTTTCCATCCTTTGAGATTGATTGAAACACTTGAAATATTTTTGATCTCAACATACTCGTCTTTTGATGTCGCATCTATGCTAGTTATTTTCAGGCTTCCTTGTATTTGGTTAACAACATTAGTTGCATTTTGAGAATCGCTGTTCTTCCAAAGTCCAAGTTCATTCTCTCTCGCATAGATTTCGGAATCATGAAAGATCTTCATATAATCCTCATTGAATGGAAAATATGGATAGTTATGGGCGTATCCGTTCAGAACGAGAATTGCGTTAAACATATAAAATTTATTGTCAACTTTGATCCAGATATAGGCGAGCAGTCTATCGTACTTGTCTTTTGTGTCCTGATCATAAGTGACATAAACGTTTTGCTTGTCAAGGATCTTTTTTGTGAAGTTAGAGGCTTCTTGTCCGAAATACTGAACCAGTTTTCTTGGATCGACGGCTTCTGGAGTATCCACGCCTATCAACCGAGTAGAAATCAATTGTTTAGAACCAAGAATCGTACCTTCAAGATAAACTGTATCTCCATCTACTACCCGAGAAACAATCGTCGTATCAAAGTGATTAAGTGATGTGACAACAAGTGTGGCTGGATACAAAAGAGTCATGTTTTGTATCGTCACTTGAATTGTTGAAAGAGCAAAAAGCGTTATCGAAACAGACAGAAACAAGAAGACAAAGCCAATTTTCCTCATAATATCCCCCCTATTTTGAGTAAATTCAATTTTGCAATTTCTCATTATTCCCCGAGTTTTTAACCATCGCCTTATAGCAGCCTGCTAAAAGGATACAATCTTTTGCTTTCAGTAAAGTATTCCTATTTCGCCTGGCTCTTCTCCAACGGGTATAGTTTTAATAACAGTGTTTGTCTGACCATTTATTACATCGACAGTGTTCTCATAGAAGTTACTATTCGAGACGTAGATCATATCTGTCGTAGGATTCACTCCTATGGAACCTGTTAAACCTTGTGTAGCTGTAACAGTTGTAATCAGTTGATTTGTACTTCCATCTACTACACTTAATATACCGCTTGCTCTAGTAATATAAACCAAATTTGTGTTTGGATTTACTCCTATATCTACTGGAGAATCAAATTCAAAATTTATATTTCCAACGACTGTATTTGTCTGTCCGCCGATTATAATGATTGCTCCGTAAGAATAAATATCGGGGACTAGAGCATATATCTCGTTTGTTGTTGGGTTTACTACTAATTTAGGAATATAAGAATCATTGATGCGTACGTTTCCAATAACATTATTTGTATTACCATCTATTATGTTTACTATACTATAAGGATAAGAATGACTACAAACATAGATTTTATTTGTTGTTGGATTTATTCCTATTGCATATAAACCACTACTCATAAATCTATATTGACCATTACTAAAATTTATGGTATAGGTAACTGTGTTTGATATTCCACTTATTACACTTACACCTTCATTATCAATACAATAAATTAAGTTTGTATTCGGATTTACTGCTAATTGTGTTACACCATCAACAGCTATAGTTGTGAGAATTTGGGTTGTTGTTGCGCTAATAACAGTGATTGTATTACTTGCTGGACTACTAACATAGATCAAGTTTGTATTTGGATTTACTGCCATAAACCCAAAATTCATATTTATAGGTATATTTGCAACAACTGTGTTTGCCTGACCATCTATTACGTTGATACCTTCTTGGGTAGCAACGTAAATCATATTTGATGGTACAAAAGCAGGAATATTCATACAACTTGAAAGGACGAATATTAGAGTTACTAATCCCCCAAGAAATAGTACAAAATTTATTTTCCTCATTTTACATCTCCCTTATATATTTGAAATAACTGTAAGATCGGACTACTAAAAAAAGGAAAACTCAAGACTGTAAAACTATGACCTAAATTGTTGGATGCCCTAAACTACCAAAGCAATCATTTATAGATCTATTCTATCAAATTCATATACACCATTAAGCGCTTTTATTTGAAAAAGTTGTATTTTGTATTGCTGCGATTTTTGTATTTTAGACCTTATTTCATCAATGCTATCTTTACTTACTTTCAAACCAAAAATGATTTCTTTCAAGGATTCTGGTTTAAACTTTATATTTAATCCACCATGATAATACAAAAGATCTCCTAATTTGAATTCATTATGATAAGATTCTTTACAGTCGTTATCTAACCAATCATTAGGTAAGGGCAATGATTCTGAAGGCAATGATTCTGAAGGCGATGATCCCATAGACGCTAAGTTCATATGATTTCTTTTAATATAATCATTTAAATCACTACCACCAAAAACATTAAAAAGTATTCTCACTTCATGTTCATATTCCCACGATTTTCCCTTTGTAGACCAAAAGTTTTTTAATTCATTTGAATCTAAAACTTCTGAAGAAAGCATTGGCACTTTACAAGCATATTTTACCTCCTGAGTGTCTAATTTCTTATATTTATTTATTATCCGGAACTTTATTTTTTCGTCAAATCCTATACATACTCCATTATTGTTATTAGCATAATGACTCCACATAGGGATGCTATCCCAAGTTTTAGATAGAGATAATATCCAAATGCCTCGCATAGCATTAAACAAAGCAGTTTTTCCGTTACTTTCTGTAATTCCCCACCCTTCGTAAAAATCATTCAACTGATAAGGCGACGAAAAATGCAAACTACCTGTTTTCAAAATTTCTTCTAATCTTTCAAAAGTAGTATATTTATAAAGCATTTTAAACCTCCTAAGTTTTCTTTGATTTTTTTCCAAATAGTACTGAAAATATAGATCTCTTTTTCTTTGAAAAAATAAATAAATGAGATGTAAAAAATCAGGTAAACATTGATCTACGTCACCCAATTGATGAATAATTTTCACGTTTGCTCTAATTTACCCGTTTTGAGAATTTTCCCACTTCTTTCGTATTTCCGGTAATTTATCTTTAACAGATCTTTGTTCCCATTTAGAAATAATTTCTTTTTGATCAAATTTTTTACTTTCATACCATTCTTTCATAGAAAAAGCTAAATCAGAAGCTACTTTTCTATATTTAAGAATATCTTCTAGATCAAAAGGTTTATAAATATCCATAACTGCTTCTTCATATTGTTTGAGAATTGGAATCTCTGTATCTTCAAACAAATATTTTAAAGCAGAACATATTTTATTTGATTTTTCATCATTTATTAGATCAGGGTACATTTCGATTATTGAAGCAAGGCTGGAAATAGCAATATCTAAAATTGGTTGTTTTCGTGAATAAACTTTATCAATAATTCCGCCTAACAAATCATCATCTAATTTTGGAAAATTTTCTATTGATTTACTGTAATAAGTCCAATAAAGAACTCCTTCTATAGATTGAAAGACAGTTTCAATATTTGAGGATATCAAACCTTCTTGCAATTTTTTCTTAGTCTCATAGAGACATTCTTTCCCCAAAATTAGCATTCCTGGAAGTGCTGATAAAATTTCAATATTGACAGAAGATAAAAGTGCCAATACTTGATTGCTTAATTCATATATTTTATTTATATTTAAATCATTCAAATTAACATTTGGATATATTATTTTATTCATTATTTCTAGAATCCAAACGAAATACTCTTTGTAATATTCGTACTTATTTACTCCCAAAGGAGATGAACTTAAAGTATTGTAATAATTCACAAATTTTCTTTCCCAATCAATAACCTTTTCCAGAATCTTAATTAAATCATCATTTGTAAGATATTGACTATTTCTATTATTTATTTTTACAGCAAGAAATTCTGAAGATAGGGTCAGTATTTGACAATATTCATCGAAATAAAATTGTCGCTCTTTATTGGTAAGATCTTCGATACAATTAACTAATAAATTACTGTTCCACCAATGATTGGAGTCATAATAGTCAATTATAGGAGTTTCTAACAGCCAATTCTTTAAAAATATTCTTAATTCTTCTTGAAGCTTATCTATGAATCTTAAATATCTAAAATCAAATAACCTAACATTTTTAGGTAAATTTGTATTTTCAATTTTATTTGAAATCAATGCTCCTGCAAATTTATGAAGTTCCTCTTCTGTTAAACCATTTATTTTTTGGATCGTAATCAATCTTAAAATTGCTATTTTTCTTATTTCTGAATGAGTTTCATGATTTTCAATTTTTTTGATCAACTCATCTATTGGCTTATCCCAAGAAGATCTGTCAAAATTTGCAGGCAACGAATTCAATTGATCAAATATAAAGTAAAAAGGTTCCGGCCATTTCATTCCTTGTGTTTGTGCTTGATCTTGTGCAAATTTGCCATCCTGGCCAGGTATAGGCAAAACAAGTAATTCATCCATTTTATCTAGGAGCAATTCCTCTGACATAGTAAAAAACAATCGTTTAAATAAATTAAACATTTCTTCACGCGCCATCCAAAGGATGTTATCGCTTTTATAATATTTTAAACTCAGATCAAATATTTCGTTTAAGAGCTTATTGTCAAATCTAAATAACAAACGTGAAATTAGTTCAGATAAAGTTTTAAATAATCTAATATATGTATATGAAAGAAAATTGTCGTTATTATTATTCATCAAGTTATCGTTGATAATATGTTTTGCTGTTTGCTTCCATGCTGGAATGATAATTGAAACTATTTTATTCAACGTTTCTTCATTCAAAGTAACAACAGTGATTCTATCAAACCAATTGTCTATTTCTTGTTCTGAATGGCCTACAGTTCTAATGTATAGAGAAAATGCTTGTAAATAATTAAGAGGCCTTATTGACTCTGCTGCATCCATAACAATATTGGTCCATATGTGAGTACTTCCATTTGCCGGATATCCACTTTCTTCAACCATTCTTAAAAATTGGTAAGCATTTAGAATATGGTCATCATGATATATGTCTAAAGAATAAAAATGATGTACAATATTGATTATTCCTGGATCAAAACTTTTTTTAGTTTCTTGTTTTTTCCTTATTTTAAAGGAATGAATTTTATACCTTAATTGGTCAAATATTGTATTAGAATCCGAATTATATAAATTAAGTCTATTTAAACGATCAGAAGAATATTCTTCAAAATATTCTTTCTGTTTGTCTTTATCCTTATCGTTTAGCGATGGAAGTATTCCTAAAACGTTTAAAAATAAAATACTCCATCCTTCAAGTGAAAGAAGGTAAATATCTTCTTTTTCTTTGTTTTGAAAACTATGAACTTTATCAAGGACTTTTCCAGCTACTTTTCTTGCTTCATTGAATTTGCCTACCTCAGATAAAAGAGATGCCCTCCTGAGTTCCCATTCAAGATAGTCAAAATTTTCTGGCCACTTTTCAATTAGTTCTATAGCTTTATCTATATCAAGAATACCGATTTCAAATATGATTTTCTCATAATGCAATTTACTATTCCATTCGCTGTCTGGTTTTATATGATCCTCTATCAATTTTATCCATTCATAAAACTTTTTTCTATTTAGCTCTTCTCGGTATTTCCTCATAATTGAAAATGTAATGGTAATCAATTCTTGGACTATCTCTGATTCCTGCATACCATCTAAATCATTCATATAATTTTTGACAACCATTTCGTAAGTTTCTAATAATTCATTATCTAATGGCCAAAGCAATTTTTCTATTCTCCAATTAAGTTCATACAATAGTTCTAAATCAAAGTATTTTTCCATTTTCCCGTTGAATTGTCTTATATAATATAAAATATAATGAAGCCAATTTTTAGTTGACTCTTCTAAATTTATTTTATTTTTTTCATGTAAAACAATCCAACCTGGAAAAGATTCTCGTTCTTTTTTCCATTTTTTGTATCTATCATTTAACTCATTTAATGATTTTTGCAAATTATTTTCGTTTATATTTGAGAGTGGAAAATTGAAAAATTTTGTTTGTTCTTGCTCAATAATAATAACATTACTATCGTTAGATGTGTTCCATGGCAAAATATTCTTACATGAATTGCTAGATTCTAAGTCATAAACGAATGCACTTCTTTTATTAAATGGCCATTCTAAAGGATTTATTGGGCGCTTTTCAACAAGATACCATAAAAAACATTCTATGGCCTTATGTGGATCTGAATCTATTACAGATAAATTTACAGGAATTATATTACTTTGCTCTAAATATTCGCTTTTACATTCAGAATCATTCAAGTTGCCTATTAAGTAAATTTTTGGCATAGAAGACCCCATATTAGAGTTAACCCATTCAATCCATTTTTTAAAATTTGGGTCATTACCAGAAAAACCTATAAGGCAAAATGTGTTTTCCATAAGAGACTGTTGAACCATATTTACAAATGGAGCATATTTTTTCGGGTACTCTTTATAATCCTCTTTTGTTATTATGTAAGGAAAAGTAGATGGAAAACTGCCATGCAGCTTAACAATTCTTGGCTTTTTTGTAGTAGCAATTTCGTTAATTGTTATTATACAGTTGTATTTTCTGTTATAGATTTCAGGAAGTGTTCTTTCTAAAAGAGTATCGTAGTTCGTTGTAAACACATCCGACCATGGTAAATTCAAAAGCAGTTTATGCAAATTTGAAGGCACATAATCCTTATCAGGAATATTTTGCATTAGAAATTCATTTAAAGCCTGTCTACCAAAATTCTTTTCGTATTCATATGCTAATTCTAATGGATCTGGATCTTTACAAGTACATTTAAGTTTTTCTTGCAGTAAATGTGTTAAATCTGACCATAATGGAAATTCAGATTTAGATTTTGGATAGAATTTATTTGCGTTCTTACTAAAACCAGCTCCTATCATTAAAGAAACTCGGCCAGGTTCTATTCCCTTATTTTCCCAAAGTTTTTCACCTATAAAGTCCAAGTACTTTTGAACTACTTTTAATTTTTCATCGTCAATATCCATCTATAATGCTCCTTTAAAACCAATATATTTATAAATACATGTTCTCTACTTTTGACTGTATCAACTTTGGGGGCATATCATTCCTAGTCGAACTACAAAAAAAATTGACAAAGCCAACATCAGTTAAATTTAATTCTAACAGGTTGAGCGTCTAATTTTCCTTCATACCAATATTTAACTGGATTGTTTATTTCTTTTATCTTTGCATCTTTTTTCCCTGCATTCGAAACTACATAAAAAGAATACATTTCCCCGTTTCCTTCTTCACAAAGTTTTCTTGCAAATGTCCACTGAGTTTCGGTAATATCTATGAATTCAGGATCATCAGACGTCTTGGTTTTCACTTCTATATATTTAATATCTTTTTCATCTTTCTTTATTATGATGTCATATCCTCTGCCAGTATCTTCGTTCTGATTTAACCATACAACTTGATATTCTTCTGATGGATATTCTTGTTTTAGTTCATTGTAAACGAATTCTTCACCCCATCGTCCTATATCTTTCTTATTACTGATCGTTTTGTTTGTACTTTCATAGTTAGTATTATTAATCTCATCATTTTCTTCTCTTTCTCTTAAGGTTTGATTAGATAAATCTGGAATATCTTTTTTCAAGGGTTCTTCTGTAATTTTTTTTGGAGTAACTTCATCTGGATTAACTTCAGCTGTCCATTCGTTGTTTTCTTCATAATTTGTGATATTTTCCGTCTTTGAAATTGTAGCCTTCATCTTCAAGGCTTTTACTTGATCAAGTGTCATATCTTTTACGATTTGATACTTTTCAAATTCATCATGACCCATTATTTTTTCTAAAGTATCTTCCTTAAATCCAAGGATTTCCTTCAAAATCCTTACATTTGAATTGTTTTCTGACGTATAACACTCCGCCAAGTCGCTTAAAAACATATCAGTAGATTTCCTAAAATTGTCATTGCCATCTTTGCCAATTAACCATTTTTCTGATTTTAGCATTTTTGTAAATTTTGCTGGAGGATAAACAAATTTTGAATTTTTATTCGATGTACATTTAAATTCTCCTTCAAAGAACTTTTGAACTTTTTCAGCACTTAAAGTTTCAATACTCTTTAACAAGAAATTCCAAAGAATACAAGACTTATTTTGCGAAATATGTTTTAAAGCGTTTTCTAATCCTTCATATTCATAATCTATTTGAACATCATCTTCTTTTATTAATTTACGCTGTTTACAACCAGATATTTCTTTTGATGTAAAATTCCCTTTTACTTGTTTGCGCCTTGGCTTATCCTCAACTCCTAATAACCTTAAAAAATCCGTTAATTCTTTTTTTCCAAAATTTTCAAACAATCTATCAGATACAAAAAGAACATTATCATATCCTTCAAAATATTGTACAAGTTCATCACTTTTGAGATAAATTTCTGAAGGTTTGCACAACAAGTTATCTTTTTTGCCGTTGCATGATAAAATAAAATTAAACTTTACTATTTCATTTATAATTTCACTGTACTTTGTTTTGTAATAATCAAGAAAAGGAAGTTGAAGATTTTGTAATTCTAATTCTTTTTCTTTAGAAAATTCATAGATTTTTCTTATATCTTTTATATATTCATCATATTCGCCGTCTTGGATACATAGTTTTTTCTCATATTTGGGAAGAATAAGTTCTTTGATTTCGGAAAAAATATCTGGTTCTTGTAGGCCAAGTATCTTGAAAAATTTTAATGATTCTTCATTCTCAGTAAGATTACGTTTAACAGTTTTATATCTAGAGTCAGTTTTTGTTGGCAAATAAACTTGTACTTTGTCATTGTCATCAAATGGTGCTATATGTTCACCATTTTCTAGTCTAATAATCTTTTTAGTCCTTAAGATAGGCTTGTTATTATTTAAATAAGACTTCTCATATAAACTCTTTTGATTATTTAACTGACTATAAAAGTTGATCATCCATTCATCTGATTTGTTTTCTAAAAAATCGGGGTTTATTTGTCTTGCAAATTTTTCAAAATCAACTTCCATAATTTCTATCTCGTTGATCAGGTATTTTCTGGTAATATCTGAAATTGCATTCAAATTTAACCAATTTGACTTCGAAAATAATTTTTGAATATCATCTTTATTTAAAAGTTTAATCAAATTTTGTCCATCCGCTATCAAAACGTCTTTTGCATATGAATATTTATTATCAATTGTGGGTAACAGTTCTTTTGTTAAAAATTCAGATTTGACTCTATCAAATATAATAGAATAAATAATGTCATCCCTTTTATAATCGGGATTAATTGGCAATACAGAAAAGAAACTTGCGTCAAAATAGTTTAAATTTTTAATAATAGATAAACTTTCACCAACAAGTTCCGCTGTTTCACTAATTATTTTTTTGTTTTGCTCATTGTCTAATGGAATATTTTCACGATTAGAAGTTGTTATGTACGGGCCATTGATAATAAAATTGAGAAAAGTACCTTTTTCTGTTTGAAAATATACAAACAACTTTGAACGTTCTTCTGAAACAATTTTGTTATTTTCTAACTTATACGCTATTTCTACCTTTAGATCTTTTCCCTTGAAAATAAACGGTTTTTCAATAACTATATATTCTTCTTTAGATGAATCAGAGAGCATAAATACTTTTTTGACTTTTGGATAATTTTCAAAAGTTTTTGAGTCTTTTAAGTAGTTTCTTTGTTTGCCTTCAAAAATTATTTCCCAAGAGATTTCCTGTATATTCCTTAAAAAGAGCATAGTTTTTAATCCTATACTTTCTAATTTTTTTGAAATAATTTCGATACATTCTTCTGAAGGACGAGCATTATTATTAAAAGGTAATCTTATTAAAGTTGTATATTCGTCTGATATATCAACTTTTTCAACTATCTCAGGAATTACAAAATCATCTATTTTTATGTTAAAACTACCAGAAAAAATATAAGGGGTTTTAGTAACGGAAAAAACTGATTTAAAACCAATGCCAAATTTTCCTATCATATTTAAATCTTCTTTTTTAGTTGATTCTCCAATTCCAGTAACACCTTCAATATCTTTAAAATCAAAATTCCTTCCGTTATGGTAAACATCTAATCTATCTTTAAATAATTCAAATTTAACTTTTGACGCTTTTGCATCTTCAGCATTTTGAATAATTTCGTAAATGAAATTTGCAGGATCATTATAATGATTAAGAAAAACTTCATCAAAGTCAAATCTATTTTGTCTTGAAACCTCAACCCATTTTTTTCGATCTCCAACTAATTTTTCAAAATCTGAATTTGACGTAGCAATTCACCCCTATAAAATTAGATTTGAGTAAATTCAATTTTGAAACTTCTTGCTATTCCTCTTGTGCTGCAAATAAAATTAAAGATATAATTTTAAAATCTATTTATATTTTTATGCAAATTTCAATCTAACCGCATTTTTTCCAAAGATCCACCATTTATCCCATTTTCTATCCTGTTTATAAGGTCTTTAAGAGCATTTTCAGTAGAATAATTATTATTTACATCTTCTTCAAAAATTATAAATGGAACTTTTACTCCAATGCGATTTTCATTAATGTAACTTTTAAGTTTTTCTCTCGTGCGATACAAAAAGCTTTTGATCTCTTCTTCAACATTATTTTCCCAAAGAAAAACGTCTGCTTCATAATTCAAAAATATTCGTTTATATTTTTCGTTATCATTTTTATTCCCCGCATAAGAAAATGCAGCCTCTGTAAAATTCGAGCTTCCTACAATTCCATACAAACCATTTTTAGATTTAACTAAAAATAATTTAGCGTGCCAACCTGGTATATATTCCAAATTACCATCTTTCACTACATTTTTCGATACTTTATACATAGAAAAGGGATTTGCTTTTATTTTGCAAATTAAATAATTGATTCCACAACGAAGTTGATCTTCTTTGGTGAGTTTTGTTGGATTATTGTTGGTATTTTCACTACCTGTTATAAAAATAAACTTTACATTAGGATCAATGTTTATTCTCTTGATGATTGAATCTCCAAGTTCGTCTTCAAAAACCTTATAATAGTAGGGATTATATTGAAAACTCAAGCTTGTCATGTATATTTTTTCCATATCATTGAGTGTTTGTTCCTCCAAAATTGCCAATACAATCTCCCTAAAATAGCTAATTTTAAAATTATCTCTTAAAAAGAGCATTAATCCCATTTTCTTTCCCCTCCTTCTAATTTAAAAAAACTTCGCTTAAAGGAAATTAGTTTATACTCTCCAATATAGTATTTGTTAGATTTTTCTGATGATTTATCACAAATTTTGCATCATATTTTCTACTATTTCCTTTTGCTTTTCAATCAATTCATTTTGCGAATTTGTTTGAATTACAAAGAAGATTATAACGACTGCTATAAAAACAATCATAACTAAAATAGGTACATATCTAAGTCTCATTAGCTTTCTCGGAGTAAACCGTGTCATCTTTATCCTCTCCCTTATCCCCTCGCCTTTCTCTAAACTTCGAAAACTTTCCGACTATCGCGCCTATTAACCAGCCGTTTTTCTTTTCGCAGTCATCTATTATAATACTCCCATTATTCTCAAAAAGTCCACAAGCCTTTTCGTCGTAATTATCTTTAACAACGACTATATCTCCACTTTGAAGTGGTTGCAAAGAATTATCATTCACCATGAATAACATAATTTGGCCCCCCGAATTTTAAAATAATAATTTGGACTTACTTAAGCAAGTCTTGCTTCTTTAATTCCTCATACTTAGATATTACGACACCTAAAGGGTGGTATTGATGGCTTTGTATTTCAATCTCGGGGTATTTTGGGTTTGGGCTTCTTAAAACGACTAAACGATCATAATAGTGAAATTCCCTTAAGAAAACTTTATCATCAACTATAACTATAATTATATCTCCCTTTTCGGCTCTTAAATTCATTTTGACAAGTATCACATCACTCGGCTTTATGATCGGATCCATTTCATCTGTTGAAACTTTCAAAGCGAAATCAACGTCGAAAAGCTCTGGTACAGCGAACGTTTCCGCTGATTTAGATATAGACTCATATGTGTCCTTTGGGGAAATAGCACTTATCAAAGGCACTCTTTTAGATGGCACAAAAGCAATCGATTTTTCGTCTCTGTCCGGCTTGTCGATATTGCCCAGTAAATAATCAACAGAAACGTTCAAAACAGCCGCCATTCGAGCCAAAACGCTCGCACTCGGATCTTGCGAACCATGTTCATAGTTATATATGGATACTGTCGAAATTTCAACTTGCTGCGCGAGCTTTTCCCTGCTTATTCCTCTTATTTTTCTTATCTCTTCGAGCCTTTCGGCTAATTTATTTTCGCTTATCATAGTGACTAAATTATACCATCCTTTATAAATAAAATCAACGCAAGTAAACTTAATAATTTATCATAATTTAATCAAATCTTAATCTTTAACTGTTTACTTTTCTTATAAAAAATAATATAATTATACTGAACTAAGAAACATAATTGCAAAAATATAATTAAATAATACTTTAGAAAAATGGGAGGTGAAATGATGAAGAAATTAGAAATATTGAGAAGATCAAAGGGGTTGCCCCGCTGGAAGGTCGCCAAAGAAACCGGAATAGCCACTATAACGTTGTTTAATGTCGAGAAAGGCAAATGTTACCCAAATCTCAAAACGGCAATAAGCCTTTCAAAGTTTTTCGGAGTTCCGATTGACGATTTGTTTGAGGTCAAGGGAGGAGAAGAAAGATGAACAGAAAAGAATTGATGGATGTTTTAACAGAAGTTGATGGCAAATGGAGTGTTTTCAAACATCATGGTGACTACATGGCAAAGCCCAATGATCCTGATCCAACATTTGGAAGCAATTACGAGTACGTTGGGACAATTGACCTCGATGAATTAAAACTGGAATCTCACAATCAAAAAAATGTTTCCTTAAGCCTGATCAAAAAGCATTTAGATTTTCTTGAGGAATGGAATTAGCAGATCACAGAAAGGGGGAGAAAATGAACAAAAGCGAGATAATCGGGAAATTGATTTATAGAGCGGAAAGGAGGCAAGCGATGGCAAATGAGCAGGTTCAAAGGTTTCAAAAAGAAGGGGGAGAAAAAAATGTGGACGAAAGGATTTATGAAAGAGTTTCACAAAGCGTTTGCTCAAGCGGCAAATGAAAGGAAATTGTGGTGGGAGATGATATCAGCCCCAAGTGGCTCGCGAAAAGAAATTCCGTTAGTGAGATTAGGACAAGGCAGAAATATCGATTATTACGATCCATCTCAAATAAAAAAGGGGAGTGAAGAAAAATGAAAAGAGTTCCAGTTTATGACAAAAATGGTGAGTTAGTTGCTCGAGTGAAATACAATTCTAATCTTGACAGGTGGAATGGGCATGATATGTGCGTTGGCCTTGGATTACACGCCGGATTTACGAGGCTTAAGGACGGGAGAAATGTGATAATTCACGGCAGCCAATGGGAAGGGGATCGCGATTACGCTGAGGTGGTAACAGACGAAGAGGCTTTGGGATATATCGTTAGATCGGAAAATGAAATACTGCTAAAAAAATATTTCCCGAAAGAAGCAGAAAAACTTGATTCAATGGAGGAGGAGGGCGAAGAATGAACGGTGTATATGAGCCTTTTGAAACTCCAGAAGATAGAGAAAAAGCCAAAAAGGCGACGAAAAGAGCGGCAAGGTTAAAAAGGTACATCATAAAAACAGGCAACAAAAGGGATGAAAAGGCAGAAAAAGAAAGAGGGATGAAGAAATGAAAACAGAAGAAAAAAGACCGTCCGCAGACGGCGCAAAAACCCAAAAAGATTATAACACATTTAGACCCTATTCTATGTCAAGACTTTTAGAATATGAGCGTTGCCCGCAAAGGTTTATGTTTAAGTATCTCCGGCACCTGCCGGAGATACAGGACAACGCCGGATTTCAGGGACAAGTGATTCACGAGGCCATCGCTAAGGCCTTGCGAGGCGAGAATTGGGAAGACGCCCTCGCTGAGTTAGCGTTTGACGACATTCAAGACGCGAAGTATAAAGTTCTCACGGCGTTGAAATATTCAAAAAATCTTGGAAACATAGTGGGGATTGAAACCAAGTTCGCCATTCTTGATAACGGTACAATCACCGATTTTGGAGATCCGGACGGCTTTTTGAGAGGTATCATCGACTTGCTTGTCGAGGATCCAAACGGCGGCCTAATGATCTGGGACTGGAAAACGGGACATTCAAAACCCACAAAGTTTCAAGTGTTTCTGTACGCGTGGGCTGTACAGAAAGCGCTGAATCGCCGAGTATCAAAAGTCGGCTATATCCTGCTTAGTTCGTCGGAGATCCTCGATTTTGAAGTTTCGAAAGAAGAATTAGAAATCACGGAAAGGAAATTGAACAAACTTGTCAGTGCCCTTGAAAATGACAAAGATTTCAGAGCCACCCCTGGAGGGCATTGCGCTTATTGCTCTTACGTCGGAATGTGTCCTTTGGTATCATTGATAGAAGCCAAAGACATTCCGACCGTGAGAAGTGATGACGAAGCGTCTGAGATAGCAAAAAAGATAAAAGTCCTCGAAGAAAAACTCAAAAAATACGAAGATGCTCTTAAAGGATACGTGGAAGAAACGGAAACCGGAAAAGTCAAGATCGATAACAATATGTGGTATGGCATTAAATATTCGGATGTCGTTAAACTTAGCAAAACTGCCGATTTAAACTCGATGTATAAAGATCTATGGAATCAAGTTGAAGATCCGACGAGATTTTTCAAAGTTGAAAACAAAGTCCTGCAAGAAAAATTCCC
The DNA here is from genome assembly GCA_021800445.1 of bacterium. GTDB lineage: Bacteria > Thermotogota > Thermotogae > Mesoaciditogales > Mesoaciditogaceae > Athalassotoga. Next base: position 47,352 of record JAJYYZ010000001.1, read on the forward strand.
AGAAAATTTCTCAGTGTCTAAAAGAAAAAGTTTTGGCTTCATGGAAGGGGGAAATGAAAATGATAATTGAATGGTTGCAAAAACGATTTGCAGAAAACGGGGTTAATGTGCCTTCTGACAGAATAAAAGAGTTTTTGGAATACCCGACAGATTCTCACGTATGGTCTTCGAGCGGCCATTTGAACCAGTTGTGCTTTGATGGTGGAAAAATAACATATAAAAATGTTGACAAATCGAACGGCAACAACGATCTGATAGTCGTTCTTGACAATCTATACGAAACGATAAATGACATTGTGGAAGCGTTGGAGATCCAAAGGGGGGAGTTAAATGGCTGAAGAAAAGAAAGACATAACGATCTGGAACGCTAAAACAATAGATGAGTTTCTTGGAGTTTTAGGAGAAAAGATAGATCTCGAAGCATTTGGAGAAGCGAAAAAGAAACTCGTAATTCCGACAATGTACGGAGATGTGGCTCTGTCTACTTACGACGCCCTCGTAGCGACAAAATTGTTTCAATATTTTCAGTACGGAGTGGCATATAGGGTCGGCAAAATGATGAAAAGTCAAGATGCTAACATAGACGTAAATGACACGAAAATCGTTTTGCTCGAAATGGCAAGGCTTGAAATAGAATACGGGTTAAGGCCGATAACCCATGTTTTGCCCGTTGGCGGATCGACTTACATAAAAGCGGACGGATATTTGTTCTATGGGAAAAGATCGGGCAAATTAAGAGGCTTAAAATACGAAGAACACGAAGAAAAAGGCGTTTGGACAACAAAATGTGTTGTTGAAACTACTGATGGCGTTTATGATGGAATAGCAACGGAAAGTCCCAACGGAAACAGGATGAGCGATCCTCGGGAGAAAGCCCGAACAAAATCGATGAGAAGGGCGCTTCGAAAGGCCTTCCCGATAGGCGCTTCGGATGAACCTCTCACAGATATCGAGGAGATTGAAAATGGTCATGTCGAACCTGTCAAAAATTCAATTTCTGACTTGAATCATTTAAACTCAGAGAAATCAAAAACACCGATCTCAGATCTTTCGGAACTTAAGATCAGCGACAAAAAAGAAGAAGTGAAAACAGACGACTTAACCACGACAAAAGTAAAGGAACTATCCCAAATTATTGACAAGATGGAAAACAAAGCCCTCTTAACCCATGATATAAAGTTCAGATACGGCGTCAAGTCTCTTTCAATGTTAACTGAGCAACAAGCGCAAGAAGCTATCGAGAGTTTGACTGTGAATGCTTGATTGATTCCTTGCCCCGAAAGGGGCAGGGATTTTAGGAGGATGTCATGGGCTATATTGACCTGATAAATCGATTTTGGAATGCAGATGCGGCGTACGCTTTTTCCTCATATGAAGTGCATTTGTACTTCGTGCTTTTGGACTATGCCAACAAAAGCGGGTGGAAAGAGCCACTGAATTTGCCCAATGGTCGGTTAATCGCTCGCATGGGGTGTGGCGAATTTGCCTTTATGAAGGCGAGACAAAGGTTGCACGATCTCAGAATGATTAGATACGAAAAGGGCTCCACAAGGCAGGCAGGCAAGTATTATTACTCCGACGATTACCTTGCTATACAAGGTAATACCACGCCAATACTGGGGGTAATACCACGCCAATCCCACGGTAATACCACGCCAATACTGGGGACATATATAAGACAAGATAAAGATAAAGATAATACTTTAGAGATAAATCAAAATACAGATTTATCTCTGCCGGAGCCGTTTTCAAAACGATATCCTCAAGAATATCAAAAACTCCATAAAGACCTGCAAGGAGTTATAGACCTGTACGAGTTATCTGTTAAACCGTTAGAATTTGACGAACTGCCGAAATTGCTCAATTTGAATCAGCAATTCACCGCCGGACAAATTCGAGAAGCGATACAGAAGTTTTCGCTTAATGGCACTCTTGAAAGATTCAAAGAACAAGGGCTTGAGTACATTGTCAAGCCGTTGAGCAATCGAATGTTTGGGAAACCAAAGGGGGATTATAATGCAGATAAAAAGCACAATGGATCAAACGTTAAGCAAGACGCTGTCAAAGGGCCAAAATTTGAAAACGGGCCGGATCTTTCGAGCATCGAGTACAAGTGACGCTTTAAACCAGTGTGCCAAAGAATGCGTCAAGCCGGAGAATTGCAATGGACTCGTGAGATACACAGTTCCGGAATATGGAGAAATGGTTTTTGCGAGTCAATGTCCTATTTTTGAGCGGTACAAACAAACTGTTCAAAGACAGGCGAGGGTTGAAAAGGTTCTTGGTGTTTTGGCTAAGCACACGTTTCGAAACTACGACAAAACGAAAAACATAAAGGCTTATGAAATGTCAAGAAAATATGTGGAACGAAGAGCATGGGAAAAAGGCGGTTGGTTGATCCTCTACGGTGGATATGGAACGGGGAAAACTCATTTGCTTTCCGCCATAATTCAAGAAGCCTTAATGTTGGGAACATACGCTACTTTTGCAAATCTGGCAAAGATCTCGACGATGGGTTTTGACGAAGCAAAAGGTGAATTATCACGATTGACGGAGTACGAACTTTTGGGACTGGACGACTTTGGGATCGAGAGTTCACAGAACTGGCTTACGCCTCATATTTTTAAATTGTTTGACGATTTGAACGAGCAAAAGAGGGGGCTCGTTATGACGACTAATATGTCGTTGTCAGGTTTGCAGGAACTTCTCGGTGAAAGAATCTCGGACAGAATTACGGAGCGTGCAATAGCGATTGAACTGACGGGGGAAAGCATGAGAAAATCATTGAGAAAGGACAACGTTTCGTGGGCGGAGTGAAAACATGGAAACGATGAGAGAATATCTTAAAAAGAAAAGACAAGAGTATTTGAAATGGCTGTGGAAAGAGTGCGAAGGAGATTTCAAGGAGATGGCGGAGGTTTCAGGAGTGCCACTTGACGAATTAAGAGTGGCGTTCGACAGAATGCGATTGGAGGAAATTCAAAAAGGGGGTAAGCATGACGGGCTTAAAGTTCGATGACTTAGTTGCTATAACAAGGGGAACGACGTGGCTTCCGTTGGAACAGGTTATGCAAAAATACGGGGTTTTAGTTTATAAGGGCCGCAAAAGGTACCGAATCTTGCCACTCGACAAATTGCACGTTGTCAAGGAAATGGTACAACAAACAACGAGTTTTAACGCTTTAAAACCACTTTGGGACGATGAAATTGAGAAACAAATGACTCAAAAATGTCAGGGGGTGGAATATGAATTACAACAAAGTGATATTGATAGGTAGGACAACGAAAGATCCAGAAACAAAAGAGAAGATAACAAAATTTGATATAGCCGTGAATAGAAACAAAGAAGAGGCTGATTTCTTTAGGGTTTCATGCTTTGATAAAACCGCTGAATTCGCGAATTCATATGTCAAAAAAGGGAAATTGATTCTTGTCGATGGATCTTTGAGAAACAATTCGTGGACGGATAAAGACGGGCAGAAAAGGGTTGCCACAGAGATTATCGCTAACAAAATTGAATTGCTTGAGAAAAAAGAATCGAACAATGCCGTCCCAGAAAATTGGAATTAAAGAAGTTGGAAAGTTAGCCGATGCTTTGACACAGGTCATAACGCAAAGAAACGATTTGACGAAAAACGACAAAGAAATGCTAAGAAAAATTCGAGATGAATTGAACGATTTTTTATCGGGAAAATTAGGGGGCGATAAAGACGGTTAAGTTTCAGGATTACAAGATGCTGGCGAGCCGTCTGATCGGAAAAAGGATCGAACGGCTCGGAATTGTGGTAACATCCACAGATAAATACATAACTTGGGATTTTAGAAGTGTGGGTGGAAGTATCATACGGAGGGAAGATAAAACAGATGAAACGCCTACTTTCGAACAAATGCCAAGATTAGCCAAGCAAATTCAAATGATGGAATACGCTTTTTGGTTTGTCTATGAACGAGATCCTTTAACGGCTACCGTGTTCTTGCTGAAAGTTATGGATCGTAGGTCAAACCGTGATTTTATCGATGAGATTATTCGAGTTTTTTCTTTGCCCAACACAAGGCAAGAACGCTTTTGGTGGTCAAAAGTTGGAATCGAAAGGCACATTCAGAAGTTTTACCACTTTTGTCACACTCTTAATGAAACTACAAAAGAAGGAATGGTAAAATATAGTAAACTGCGATAAGTGTAAAAAAGCCGGCGAAGAGCCGGCTTTTATTATTGTTGAAAAACGTTCAAAAAATTAAAAATCTGTTTTGAGACAAAAGAGAATGAGACGTGATTAAATTATTGTAATATTTGAACATCAAATTGTAATATTATTATATTTTATTGTCTATTTATTTGCAAATTTAATCTCATATACTATTAAAGTAGTATAGTTTTTTGTTATATTTAATAATTTTTATGAGGGTAATTTATAATGGATTAACTCAAAAAATAACTGATTTAGAAAGAAAAAGTTGAATTTTTGAAAAGAAAGATAGAAGAGGAAAATTTCGATGAATTCGGAAAAAGTTAGAAAAAGAATTTAAAAAAATTCACAAAGAAGAAATTAGTAAAAGTTCGAATGATATGAAAAATGGAGATGGAAGATTATTAGTAAAGAAAATTTAGAGCATAAATTTTTGAAAGGGAGGCATATTGTACGGCATTAATTCCACCATCGTATAAGGATTGTGTTGTTGCAGTTGGGTTAGATGTTAATAATGGAAGTAAAATTTGGATCGCATCTGGTTTTCTTTATGGTTATTTAATTAGGGAAAATGAATATGAAATATTTCTTGTAACTAATCGGCATGTTTTTAATGAATTAAAGCATGTTTATCTCAGATTTAATCCTCAAAATGATCAACCAGCCCGTGATTATCTTTTAACTCTTGTAGATGAAAGAGGCAAAAATATATGGTTTACTCTTTCGGGAGAAGACGCAGATATTGCAATAATGCCTATTAATGTTGATCTTCTTAAAAAAGATAACATCAAGTTTTCATTTTTCGAAAATGACAAATGTATAGAAAAAAATGGAACTTCTGTTATAGGCGAAGGAGATTTTGTATATGCTCTTGGCTTTCCGATGGGACTTGTAGGTGAAAAAAGAAATATGGTAATAGTTAGAAGTGGTTCAATAGCAAGAATGGATAAAAACAGTAAAACGTTTCTTATAGATGCTTTTATTTTTCCAGGCAATAGTGGAGGACCGGTTATTTTAAAACCAGAGTTACTAGCAATTCAAGGTACTCAACCGTCAAACACTGCCTACCTTTTAGGTGTTATCAAAAGTTTTATTTCATATCAAGATACTGCCATTAGTAGGCAAACAAACGAAGTTAGAGTTATTTTTTCGGAAAATTCTGGATTGGCAGAAGTCATTCCTATAATTTTTGTCGATAAAGCAATTCAAGAATTTTTACAAACAATATAAAATAAATGAAAGGGGTGGAATAATGCAAATACAGAAACCCATGGCAAGAAAAGTACAGAAAATGGACGGAAATAAATGGGTAGATGTACCATTCGAACAACTTAAACTTGGAGATAAGTTTAGATTTGTTGACAAAAATGGAAAAGCTAGTAATGTTTATGAGGCAACTTCAAATCCGATACCCCCAGGAAGTCCCGAAGGGAATGAAGATGCTTGGATTATCAAGATTCTTTAGACTATCCAACGTTTTTGATTTGAAATTTTTAGATGACCATTGAAAAGTATAAAACATGTTAACTTTAGATTTTGCATTTTCTCTGTTATACCAAACTCATTTTAAAAGCCGAATAGTCATTTACTGTGAGCGAAGGACAGGATGCCTCCGAGATGGCCTCCGCAGCAGCGCGAGGACCAGACATCGAGCGAGGCATCTGCCGGAGCGGTGATTCGGAATTTGAAACTGACTTGGTATACAAGCAAAGCACCTCATTTTGTGACTCTTGCAAATATGTTAGTTGCAATGCTAAAGAACAGTAAATTGTAGACTGTAAAACAAACTATGACCTAAATTGTTGGACATCCTAAAGATTCTTGATAAAGTTGAAATTCATGAATAATGAGCACCTAAAAAATTAAGAGGTTAAGGGAATGTATTTTCGCCTGTTTTCGAAATATGTGAAGTTTTTTAGATATCATTGAAAAGCATAAAAAAGTATAGAACATTTTAACCTTAATTCTTCTTTTTTCCTGTTAAAAGCAAGCATCTCATTTCGCGACTTTTGAAAATATCTCTGTCTAATTTCCAAAGATCTATTTTTAAGATAGAATTGATTCACAATACCTACCCAAATTGCCGGACACTCTACATATCTGCTTTTCATATACAAAATTTAGTATGTAATTTTGATAAAAAATGACAAAGAGAGGAGATAGAACGTATGGCAGAATCAGGCAAAAACGATGAAATAAAAGAGTTGATTCAAATATTAGAAGAATTTTCCCAAGAGCAAAAAGAATTTTTTAATAACCTTAGTAAGCAAGCAATAAACGTAAATGACAAATATGGAGTGATTATAGCTAGAGAAGAAGGGAAAAAATATGCAGATTTTTTATCTAAAATCGAGCAGTTCAAGAACAAAATGAAATGAATTTACGCACAGACTATTGAAGAACAAAATATGTCTTTAACTTATTTATTGGATCATTCGTCAGATTTACGCAAAATGATTCCTAATCTTAAGTCACAGTTGACTAATTCAAATGGAAAGATACTGGAAAAACGCGACTGGAAACCAGAAATTCTTGTTCCAAGCATTGGAAAAAGTTACGAAGCTGGAACAATTGGAACGTCTTTCGACTACGTTGCCAGATGCATCTTAACAAAGATTGTGGGTACGAAAAATGTAGAATCGAGATCCATTGTCGCTGAGAATGGAGCAAAATATTTGCAAATTGCACTTTATGATCAAGATCAAGCGCTTATATATGAAAAAGATGAATCCATTCGAAAAGAGCGAGCAGAAGGTTATAAATTGGCTCAAGAATGCGAAGATGAATTGATGCAATACATAGAAACAAACCTCGATTTAGCTAAAGAGGCAATGCATGAATTTTCAATTGGTAGGTTATCCCTCGAGAAACTTGTTTCACACACAATTTTTCTGGCAAGATTGGATGCCGTCTTTCGAACAGGATCAATTGTTGTTGTAGACACATTTCTTAAATCAAAATTCGGCAAATCATATTTCTCTCAAAAATTAACGATTACAGATAATCAAATCGCTGACAATGTGGTTCAATTGGCAAAGATTTTTGAGAAATATTTCAAAGAAATTCCTATGTCGCATGTTTCTTTAAATCCAGTGTTTTTACCTTATAGTTGCTTAGTAGGTGGTGCTGATGCGGATTTTATATATGACTCAACATTGATTGACATCAAAGCAGTCACTAAATTCTCATATAGAGGAATTGATTGGGCACAAGTTTTGGGGTATGCTGCCATGGCATTAGCTATAGATATTGAAATCAAAGAAGCAGGAATTTATTTTGCAAGATATGGTAAAAGTGCAATTCTTAAAATTTCTCCAGATATGAGAAGATTTTTATTCAAGTATTTGGATTCTATTTTAGAAACCGCTTTGGAACTTAATCTTTGGAATTGTCCTAACATCAAGAAGCCATTTAAAATTGGAAAAGATTTTTTAGATAAATTGCGAAAAGAAAAATGTACTCGTTGTTTATAAAAATCATAAAATAAATTAGTGGAAAAATATTTTTTATGAATATAATTTGAAGGACGATTATTCGCCCTTTTATTATTTCATCCCCTCATTAGCCCCGGAAACGGGGCTTTTATTTTATCAATTTGGAGGCAATTATGGAAAAAATACCAAGTGCTATACGAGATTATGTTTGGAAGCGAGATCATGGAAAGTGCCGGATATGCGGCGCTCCGGCGGACGACGTGCATCACATATTTTCAAGGGGATCAAACATTCCAAAATATCTTGGAATTCCAAAGATCAAAAAGAATAATCACCCGTTGAATCTCATTGCCGTGTGCCGATCTTGCCATAGCAAGATACATAGCTCTGGCATGTCAAGGGAAACAAAAGAAGTCTTTATAAAAGCGAATAAATCTCTCAGTTGCATTCATTTTGACGAAGATCTCGAGAGGCGAATGAAAGCGGTCTTGGAAGAATTAAGCACGGAGGAGATGAAAATATGATTTTTCTTTTTGTGAGTTTTGGACTGATGCTTTTGTATATGGTTACTGGCGAAAAGGTCTTTGTGATGACAGCGAGTGTCTCAGTGATTTTGACGTTGATTTACGGTTTTGTAAGTATAGGAGGGATAACATGAGGATTGAATTTAAAGCGAGTTTGAATCAAGGAACAAGCGCAGTGAAAATAGGCGGGCAAGACGGAGATGCAAGAATTACTCTTGAAATACCCGCGAGTGAATTGGCGGAGGTTTTGAAAGTACCGGCTTATTTCAGAAATAAAATTTTTCGCGTGATTTTAGAAACGGAGGAATAAAATGGAGATTTTGAAAGATCTTCCATTGGACGAGATAAAAGAATGGGACAAGAACCCACGCAAGAATGATTTTGCCGTCGAAAAATTGAAAACGCTAATCGAGAAGTATGGATATATCGATCCGATTGTGGTCGATCAGAACAATGTTATTCGAGCAGGACACACGAGATACAAAGCACTGAAATCGTTAAGCATGAAAACGGCGCCATTGGTTTTGCGTGTGGAATTCAGAAGTGAGCAGGATGCCATTGGATACGCGATCGCGGATAACAAGTCTATGGAGTGGGCGGATTGGGACAGCGAGAAACTTAAAACACTTCTTACAGATTTGGAGAATTTTGACATAGGCTTGTCTGCAAGTGATGTTGACGATATGAAGAAAGTTGATTTGGAACTTGATGAAATAATAGAAAATGGTTTTTTGAATTACGCTAAAGAATTATCTGACAAATTCACCATAAGTTTCGATTTTGACAAAAAATATCAAGAACAGATAAAAACATTCATCAAAGAAAACGGAAAAGAGAAAGTGGTCGATTGGATTGTAAGGGAGAGTGCACATTATGCCAGAGTGCGGTAGCCAAATAATACTTTGCAATTTGCCGGTACGTTTCGACACTTACAGCGGTTGTTCTCATGGCTGCAAATATTGCTTTGCAAATAGAAAAACAGACATTTCTAAAATCAGAGTTAAAGAAAGCGCTCAAAGTTTGTTAAATTTCATAAATGGAAAAAGAAGCAAAGAAACGGCATGGGCAGATTGGGATATCCCCATTCATTGGGGCGGTTTGTCCGATCCCTTTCAACCGGTTGAAAAAAATTATAGGGTTTCCCACGAAGCGTTAAAAGTATTCGCGGAAACGAAATACCCTTTTGTGGTATCGACGAAAGGCCGGCTGATCGCCGATCCTGAATACATCGAGTTATTTAAAGAGACTAATTCAGTGATTCAAATCAGTTTGGTATCCGAAACATTTGACAAAATCGAACCCGGAGCGCCTCCATTTAATGAACGATTGGGCATGATAGAGAAGCTCGCAAAAGAAACAGGCAAAAGAATCATCATCAGAGTTCAGCCTTACGTAAGAACGGTAAAAGATGAGTTGATTGAAAATCTCAAAACATACTCCGACATAGGAGTGTATGGCATAACAATTGAGGGCATAAAATTGCTTACCAAGGCATCCGGCTTTGTAAAAGTTGGTTCTGACTTTTGCTATCCGGTTGAAGATTTAAAAAAAGATTTTTTGGAGATCCGTGAGGAGTGCCACAAAAATCATTTAAGATTTTTCTGCGCCGAAAACAGATTAAGAAACATGGGCGATGATTTGACTTGTTGCGGGACGGAAAATCTTCAAGAATTTACCCCTAACCGAGCGAATTTAAATTATTTTTTGCACAAGCCAGATGAGTTTGGTTATACGAAAGCGATGGAAAAAGCCGGAAGCGGCGGACCCTTTAGAGTTCTAAGGCAAGATCTGCTTGGTTCATTCTTAGAGCGTAATTCTTACAAGGACAATTTTGAGCATGTAATAACAGATAAGGCAATGCTCGAAATAATGGGGTATAAGGAGTAGAAACCGTGGGCAGACCTAAAAAAGCGATCGATTATGAAACGGTTGAAAAATTGGCGTTGATTCATTGCACCGAGGAAGAGATCGGCGAATTCTTGGACATTTCCGTGCGCACTCTCCAAAGAAATAAAGAGTTTTGTCGCGTCTATAAAAAAGGATTGAAAAAGGGCAAAATGTCTTTGAGAAGGATGCAGTTTAAAGCGGCTGAGGATGGAAATGTTGCTATGATGATTTGGCTCGGAAAGCAATATCTCGGGCAGACAGACAAACAGGAATTAAGGCATGAAGGCGAGCTGCAGATTGATTTAACACTTCCCCAGCATGAAGATCAAAGTTAATTTGAGCAATTTACCGGCCATAACTAACGATCTTTATTACCCTTTGTACTTCAACGATGACAGATATCTCATTCTATACGGAGGCGCTGGATCCGGCAAATCTGTCTTTGCGGCGCAAAAATGCCTGTTTCGCATAGTGTCTGAAGGATATCACAGGATTTTGGTAATTCGAAAAGTCGGTCGTACGCTGAGAAACAGTTCATTCTCGCTAATACGAGATATGTTGTCAACCTGGGGATTGTCAAAGATCGCGATTATAAACCGTTCCGAGATGTCGATAACATTTCCGGAATTGCGTTCCCAAATCCTTTTCTTGGGGATTGACGATCCCGAAAAGTTAAAGTCGATCTCCGGAATAACGTCAATTTGGGTTGAAGAAGCGACTGAGTTAAGTTCGGACGATTGGACGCAAGTCGATTTAAGACTAAGGGGCAAGACAAAAAATTACAAGCAAATCATCCTCACATTCAATCCCGTGTCGGCCAATCATTGGATAAAAAAACGTTTTTTCGACAGTCAAATCAAATCTAAAATCGTTCAATCGACTTACAAAGACAACAGATTTATCGATAGTGAATACAAGCAGGTCTTGGAACATCTAAAAGACGAAGACGAGGAATATTACAAGATCTACGCTCGCGGAGAATGGGGCACGCATGGAAACTTCATATATTCCAACTGGACAATTTTAAAAGACGTTCCCGATATGGATGAAATCATTTATGGTCTTGATTTCGGGTACAACAATCCTTCCGCGTGTCTTAAAATCGGCATCAAAGACGGCGAATATTACATTTTTGACGAAATTTACAGAACACATCTGACAAATTCCGATTTGATCGAATTGCTAAAGCCATTTGCGGGCAAGGGCACAATATACGCCGATTCTGCCGAGCCGAATCGAATAGAAGAAATCCAGCGAGCCGGATTCAACATTTTCCCCGCCGATAAAGATGTAAAAGACGGAATCGACTTTGTCAAAAGGCAAAAACTCCTTGTCGATCCCAAGTGCGCCAATACCCTCAAAGAAATAGAAGGATACAAATGGAAGCAAGATAAAGATGGAAACTCTCTGGATGAACCAGTCAAATTTGCCGATCACGCGATGGATGCCATGAGATATGCAATCTATACTCATTCAAAAGGGGCTAACAGTGAAATTGTCTTGAAGAAATACGAGGTGAACTATGAAGATTATTGAAGGACAAATCGGGACGGCTTATGACTTTTGGGGGCAGTTATACGGTGATATATATAATGACACTCCCATCACGATGGACGAAAGACTTGAAATGAGGCGGGACGAAACGATAAAATCCGGCCTTTTATTTTTGTTCAACTATGTCAAAAGCTACATTGGCGAATATTCCCATCCGGATCAAAGAATGCAGGATTTCGTCAAACACGTCCTTGAAAACACCCAAAAAAACTTTCAGGAGTACATTCAAACGCTCTTTGACGATATCTATTCTTTCGGATACGGCGCTGGCGAATTGATCTGGAAGGTTGAAAAAGATCGCGTGGTATTGAAAGATATTGTCGTTTTGCCGGCCGAAACCGTTAACTTTTACTTTGAAAATGAGGAAATAACAGGAATCAGGCAATACTCGATCCTTATTCCGAGAAGCAAGATCGCGCTATTCATAAAAGGGCGAGGAGTTTACGGCGAATCGGTTTTTGATCTGTTATACCGATTCTGGCGATTTAAAAAGATGATAATCAAACTCTGGCCTGTTGCGATGGAGAAATATGCTCTTCCGCCGGTTGTCGGAAAGACGGCCGACCCAATCGGAAACGCCCCAAAACTCGCAAAACTTTGGTCTCAAGGCGTAATATCTGTCAATCGAGATGACGAAATAAGATTGTTATCCGCGAATTCCAACATGGTTCCGGATTTCAGAGACACTATAAACGCTCTGAACACATGGATGTATAGAGGGCTTATGCTCCCTCAGTTGCTTTCAAGTCTTTCAGATGTAGGAAGTTACGCGGCAGCGCAAACCCATTTGGATATGTTCGAAACGAATGCAAAGTCCATGGCTTCATGGTTTTCGGATGAAATCATAGACGAGATAGTGTATCCGATCATCCTATATAACTTTGGCGAGCAAGAAACTTACGGAAAATTCGCTTTCACAGACACTTTGAATGCTGATGAAAGGCAAAAACTCATGAACACGTTTGTCACCGGAATTAACGGCGGAATAATCGATCCGGTCAACGACAATGACTGGATGAGATCCCTTTTGAGATTTCCTCAGGAAAAATCATGATACCGATCAGAGGGACGCATTACGCGCTTTTGCGAACCGAAAAGCATATAATCGACGGCCTCACGAAGCGCTGGAACGATTCTTTCGATGACGAGGCGATGGATTCCGTCAGGACTGGTTTATATTCCGCCTACATTTTCGGCAAGATCGCCATGACGGCTAACCTTTTGAGGTACGGGAAAAAGCCAAAGACGAGATTTTCGTCGATCCCGTTTTTGGAAATTGTAAGTTTTATCTTGTCTCAAGACAAAGACATCTTAAAAAGATTGACTGTTAACACGCGGATATCTCGGCAGGTTTTGGACAACATAGACGCTATATTTTCTCCACACCTTGAAGCCGTTAAGTTTTTAGACTGGTACATTGTCAGGCTCGCAAATGTCGAACAGCAGGCAATGAAAGAGGCCGTTTCTAAATACGTGCAAGAAACAATCAATAAAGGGATGAGCGAGGCCGAAGCGACAGAATATCTCGCACAAAGAATCGAAGACTTCAAACTTGGACGGATTCACGCGATCGCACGAACTGAAGCGACGAGGGCGTACAACATAGGGAATCTTGATGAGGCTTACCATTCCGGAGCAATTCAAAAATATGAATACATAGCGGTTTTGGACGAAAGAACCACGGAGATCTGCAGAGAAAGAAACGGACTGATTATCGATGCTAGCGATCTCGCTTTGGTGGCACAAAACACCCCGCCGTTGCACGTCAATTGCAGGTCTATGCTGTCGGGGATAACGATTTACGAGGATTATTCTCAAGCAACGGATAGGAGTGTGTGGGAGAGTTTGCCGTCACCGGATACAAGAGATTCGGACACGCAGATGATAAGCCAGTTATTGAGCCAATGGAGGTGATTGCATGTTAAATACGGTGGAATTGTCAGATACGGCGTGGATTAACATCCTACCAATCGGTGTTATCTATGACAGGCGTTACGGCAAGGTGGTGGTTGACAAGGCCTTGATTGACAAGATGATAAGCAATTACAAGGCTGGGATACCCGCTTATCAGTTGAGCGTGGATCTCGACCACGAAGGGGGCAAAGCGTACGGTTGGATCAAAGGCTTGGAGACGAGAGACGATGGGTTATACGCCCTTGTTGAATTCAATCAGGACGGTTCAAATCTCATAAAGGAAGGAGAGTATAAATATGTATCTGCTGAGTGGGACACTAATTATCTTGATAAAAGAACGGGAAAAGAAGTCGGGGCGACGCTGTTAGGGTTTGCGCTGACCAACAGGCCGGCGCATCCGGAAGTGGAGGAATTGAAACTCATGGAATCGGTGAAGGAAAAGGTTTTGGCATTCGCTGAATCGTTGAAAAATATCTTCTCAGTTCCGAAAGCCATAAACGAGCAAACTGAAAGTTCCAAATTATCGGAGGTGAAAGGAATGGATGAAGAAGTGAAAAAGCAGTTGGTAGATTTGTCAGAGGCGAATAAGGCGCTCTCTGAAAAGATCGATATCCTGCTTAAAGAAAGGAAAGAATTGTCAGAAAGATTATTCGAAGAAAGGAAACAAGCGTGGAAGAAAGAATGGATTGGCAAAGGAATCGCTCCCGCGATGATCGACAAAATCGACAAAGTTGTTTTAAGCGAAGATGATTTTAAAAAGTTCGACGAGATCTTGGAAAATTCTCCCAAGATCGATCTAACCGTGAAAGGGACTGAAATACCGCATGACGTTTCAGACGCTCAAAGAGCGGAAAATGTGGCTAAAGCCATTTTTGGAGGTGAAATATGAACAGATATTTATGCCTTGTGCCGATTACGGGAACGCTCCACGCGGGCGATATCGTTGAGTATGATTCTACGGCGCACGCTTACAAAGTCTTGGCGTCCGGAACTCCCGCTGGGTTTGTTAGACAAATAGACAGCGCGAATTACGCTGTGATTCAGTTTTCGGGAATCGTTTATGCCGATGAATTAACCGCAACAGCAACAGAAGATCTGAAAGCGAAATTAAGAACAGTCGGCTTGTTTGTAGAGCCGAGAATAAACGCATAAGGAGGAAAAAATGGGCTTTTCATGGGTGTTTTTAACAAGGCTTTATAAGATAACGCCATCGGTGCCAAAATTTTTGACGTCTCAATTGAGCACTCAAAACGTGGATTATTCGCCGATCGCAAAAGTGAGAGTTGTTTCACAGACTAATTCCATAACTCTATCGAGACTCGAAAGAAGGGGAGATCCAAGGCGCGCTGTAAAAGTGGCCGATGGACTTTCCGAGATGTACCTCGATCCGACGCAAATTTGGGAACATGAAGACATGACCGAAGATGACGTGTTAGGCCAAAATTCAAATCCTTCGATCTTGGCCATAAGCGGAGTTTCAGATGTCATATCTTCCAAGGAATACGCGAGAGCGAGAAAGATGATGGTTCTCAAGCAAAGGATTTCCGCTAGGCTTGAAAAAATGTACGCCGATCTTGTATCATCCGGCCAAATAACTTATTCGGACGGCGGGAACGTTTTTACAAGCGCCTTTGTTGCGCCGACAAATTACACTTTGGCAACAACGACGAAGATCGTGTCGGATCTCGAAGATATGATTTTAAACATGAAGGCCGCCGGTTTCATACCTGCTTTCATAATAGTTTCTCCGAGCGTCGCGAGAGCGCTTTGGGATAACACGCAATTTAACAAAGCGGTTGACAAAATGACGTTTAACCTGGCTCAAATGAACCAAACCGCGTCTAATATCGCTTACGGTCAATTGCTGGCGTCAATAGTTAACTTGCCTCCGATATATGTTTATGACGGCCAATACGTCGACGACAACGGCGCGGTTCAACACTTTTTCAACGACAAGATGATAATCGTTTCGAAAGACGCTATTGGGACGGGATACGGCGCATTTGTCAATTTCAACATAGATATCTCCGGAAATCCTATAATGGGTGATGTTTTCTCGTGGGAGGACAAACCGGAAGATGGACACGCGCTATACCTCAACGTTACATCAAGGCCTTTGCCTTACATCGTAAATTCCAACGGCCTCAAAATATACAACGTTACCATTTCTTGAGGGGGCTAACGCCCCCTCGTGGTTTGAATGACGGTCAATGATTTAAAAATCGCTTTGCCGGTGGAATTATTGGATATCCTCTCGGATGACAAGCATTCCGGAACTCTTTCGGACGAAGTCCTTCAGAAAGCCTTGGACGAAGCCACCGGATATTTGACCAAGCGCGGATATAATGAGGAATTGCTTATAACCTATCAGACGGCATCGATTCTATATGCGCGATGCGGTTTTAAAGAGCAGGCGGACGCGTTTCACAAAAAGGTTTTGGACTGCATGAGCAGAAACGAGATCTTTGTCTCGTCAAAAGAGCAGATCTTAGATGATGGCGAACTCGAGCGGTGGTAGGAAATGAAGGTTGAAATCAGAGGAGACACGGACGAAAAATTAAAACTGATCATGTCTCACGTCTCGGATCTTTCAAAGCCTATGTCGGAAATCGGTCAGGTGATGAAACGTTCGGTGATCGAAAACTTTCAGGCCGGCGGACACCCGCGATGGAAACCTTTGTCTCAACGATATCTCGCTTGGAAATTATCTCATGGGTACACATCTCAAATACTTGTGTTAACTCATAGGTTGATGCAATCTTTCTCGGTTCAAACAGATTCAAAGAGTGCGAGAGTTTTCACAGGCGTGAAATACGCCGCGAGACATAACTTTGGAGATAATCTCGTTCCTCAACGTCAATTCATGATGTTTCAAGAGGAGGACGTTTCGAAAATCAAAGAGATAATCTCGAAATTTGTGGGTGAATGATATGAGAAATGAAATAATCGAGCAAATAAAGGCAAAAATTTCAAGTGCCTTTAACGGGCAAATCCTTACATATGAGCCGGACTGGACTTCGTGGACGTCTTATCCGGTTATTCTACTCTTGGCATCAAGTGAAAACGGTACTGGCGCTTTGGGAGGGTCTTCAAAGCGCGAACTAAAAATTGATATCGTGATAGTTTCGAGATCTCTTACAACCGCAATAAGTGAAACTGACAAATATGTTTTGGAAATGATAGATAAGATCGAAGAAACATTTAAAGGCTTAATACTGCCTCTTGAGCGTCAAGTGTTAATCAACATAGGCGCGATCGCTTTTGATAAAACATACGTCAAGAGCGACTTCTATATCTCGGGCGCGAGTATGGAATTGAACTGTCAATTTGTGAGGTGATGATATGGCACTTTCTGGAACGCAGGTTGGAATAAAAGTAGGAACTGCTAATGCCGGCCTTGTTTCAAGCGTTAAGCCTTCGGCTAAAACTAACTCGATAACGAGAAGTGGAATTGGTGGGTTCACAAAAAATAAAATAACGAATCACAATTACGAATTTGGCTGGGAAGGCGACTTTGTTGATGCGAGTGTGTTAAAGATCGCCTTGCCCGTGAACGGCATACCGCCGGAGATTGACATAACGATTCATGATCTCAAGTACGCCGGCGCGCATATAACGAAGATGTCAATCAAAGGAGACCAAGACTCGACTTTGACTTACTCAGCGACGGCTATCGCGAAAGGCGGTTCAAAAGTTGATGCCGTTATTCCTGTTGACCCTGGAATGTTTTTAGTTTTCAGGGATGCCACTATAACCTTTGGAACTTCTACCGCAAAGATCACGGCTTTTACGATCGACATCTCCACCAAAGCAACACCTATTTATGGGACTTCAATCGACCCGACGGATTTTCAATTCGGAGCGACTGAGTATTCCGGATCTTTTACCATCGTACCGGATACATCTTTGGAAGAAGTTCTTAAAGGCGCTGGAGATGGTACGCCTTACACGTTTTCAATCGCTGGCACGGGCTTTAATATTTCGGGATCTGGAGTCATTACAACGGAATCGGCAGGTCAGATTAAGGCAGATGGAGACGTTACGATCGTTCATAGCATAAAGGCAGATTCGATAACAATTTCTTGAGGTGCGAAATGGATATCTTTCTTGATCCGTCAAGCCGAAAAGAAGTTATAATCGAGGGCGTCAAATTTGTCTTAAAGCCGTGGAGCGCTCTCGATTCTTTGAAATTTGCCTCTACTTTTGCATCTCAAAAAGAAGACGTCTTAAAAAAGATCATCGAAGATCCGGATGCGTTAGTCAAGATGATAACAAGCGGGCTTGAAGCGTGGGGTAGTGATAAGCCTATCACGAAAGAAAATATTCTTAACCTCAAGCCAGTTTTTTTGATGTCTTTGCTGTCTGAGATCCTGCTATACAATTTAACCTCAAAAGAAGATGTTAATTTTTTAGGAGAGAAATCAAAAGCGGACGCGTTCCCATCGAATACATAACGATCTCGTCCATTGGATCGATGCCGTTTGGATGGGAGACGCCTTTAAAGACGGTATTGGTTTATTGGATTGTTGATTCGGAGGTGCGATATGGATTCAAAACTTGAGATCGTTGTTAGTGCGGTAGATGAGGCCAGCGGTGAGATATCTAATATTCAAAGTCAGTTAAACGGGTTGAAAAATCTTGGATCTTCCTTGCAAAGTGCCGGTCTTGCTATGGGTGCGATGGGCGCCGCAATGTCTGTTCCTTTTATTGCTGGAATTAAAGCCGCCACCGATTTTGACGCATCTATGCGCAATGTTCAAGCCGTCTCTGGAGCGACTGAAGAAGAATTCAAAAGACTTTCTGAAGCCGCCAAAGACTTCGGAGAAAAGACAAAGTACTCGGCCGCGGACGCCGCTCAAGCCATGTACGCCTTTGGGAGTGCGGGATTTAAGACAGACCAAATAATACAAGCCACAAACGGAACAATGGCTTTAGCCGTCGCTACTCAAGCGACTTTGGGGCAGGCCGCCGAAACCGTCACTCAAACACTTAATCAGTTTGGCATAAATGCGGATAAATCCGGAATGATAGCGGACGTTTTCTCTAAGGCGATCTCGGGATCTGCTTTAAATATGGAAAGGTTGCAGGCCGGTATGTCGTACATTGGACCGCTTGCTGGTCAATTAGGAACGAGCCTAACCGAGACGACCGCCGCATTGATGGAATTGAACAACGCTGGACTTGTTGGGGAGAAAGCCGGAACGGGTTTAAGAGAAGCATTCGCGATGCTGTTATCTCCAACCGCTGGAATGGTTAAAACGTTCTCGGAACTCGGAATCTCTATGGATCAGGTTTCGCCGGCATCTCACTCTTTGGAAGAAATCATTCAAAGGTTAGCGGCCTCCGGTGCTACTACGGCTCAAATAATGGATATTTTCGGAATGCGCGCCGGTCCGGCAATGGCTCTATTAGTATCTCAAGGAGTTGAGGCCTTAGATAAATACAAGACGGCGCTGGATAACTCCGGAGGCGCGGCACAGCAAATGGCAGAAACGCAGATGTCAGGGTTAGCAGGAACGATGGAAAGGCTAAAATCGACGCTTGAAACGTCCGCGATCGCAATAGGTCAAGCGATAACTCCTATGATAACTCAATTAGCCAACGCTTTAAAAGGTGTCTTGGATTGGTTTAACGCTCTTCCAGAGCCGATCAAAGATTTTTTGACAAACGTTGGAGCAATTGCCGCTGGACTTTTAACCGTTGCCGGAGGCGCGGCGCTCTTTATCGGATCGATAATCAAAATGATTGAAATCTTTGGGACGGCGATCGAGGCGATTAAAGCCTTTAGTGCGGCTCAGATGGTTTTAAACCTCGTGATGAGCGCTAATCCGATAGGTATCATCATCCTTTCGATTGTTGCTTTGATAGCAGTTATCGCTCTTGTAGTTACGCATTGGCAGGAGTTTTCAACGTTTTTCTTGGCAGTTGGCAAGACAATCTCGGACGCCTTTGGTCAGTGGTGGGACGGTATGAAGATAATCTTTGAGGGCGTGATGAAAGTCTTCACAACTCTTTGGGATGGATACGTGGAATATATCAAGACAGTTTTAACTGGTATTTGGACGGTCTTTATGACTATTTGGGGCGCGATTAGCACGTTCTTTACTGGGGTTGTCGACGGAATAATCAAAGCATGGCAAGGATTCTTGGCTTTTTGGCAAGGTCTTTGGACAACAATTGCTAATATCTTTAATACGGTCTTGGATGGCATAAAATCCGGAATTAACGTGATAATCGATGGAATTAACGCGCTTTTGGGTGCTTTGAACTCCATAACCGGTCAAAATTGGCATATCCCAACTCTTAAGTTATCTAATGAAGAAGGTCAAAATATAAATATCAATGTATCAACACAAAACACGAAAGATCAAATCATCAACGCCGTTACGAACGCTTTGGGTGATACGCTATGATAACTCTCACGGGGTCAATTACATTCGAGAAAGACTCGATCGAATTTTCTCATGGCTTAGGTTTGAATTCTTTAACCGGATCGGCTACCGGATACAGTTATGATCCTTATGCTGTGGAGATAGGCGCGAATCTCATCTTAACTGACGGAACTGATTCGATTGAAGTTATAGTAAGAGAGGTCGAGGCCATCAGAAGTGGAAATCTCTATGAAATCAGAATAAGATTTTCGGATCGGGTGGATGAGATGGCACGTTTACCGGTCGTATATGACGAGTTTGATAACATAAACGGCAAAGACTGGAACGAGATTCTCGCCGCTGTCCAAAAAGATATCCCGTATGGCTGGAGTATAAGGTCGGAGAGCACGTCATGAGGACTTATACTCAGACCGTTGTATTGCCTATCGGAGCATTTGCGAGTCGTGAAATCCTTGCAGACAAGATATATGTGTTAACCGAGCAGGGGATAGACGTTTTTGAAAATAAGACATACTTAACGCGCTTGGCATTGCCGGATGATACTTATGCGATAACTTATTGCGGAGGCCTTGTTTACGGAGGATACAACAAGATATATGTCGGAGGTACAAGTTATCCGGTAGACGGCAAGGTGATTGACCTTGCCACGACTTATCCTGTGAGCAATCTCGTATGGGGTATCACGGACGCCGGAAAGGTCTTTAGGCTTGATACCGCTACGGGAGTTATAACTTATGTCTTAGATCTTCAAGATTATTTCACGTGGCGAATCCAGATTTTACAGGGCAAAATATACATTTCGAGTTTGAGCGGGACGTTATACATCTATGATGGCACTCTAAGGACTTTGAAAGTTGGAAATATTGACAGTGTTGCATTATATAACGATTATTATGTCATTGCCGGCTTTGATGATGGGGACGTTAAGATCGTCGATCACGATGGGAATATAATACAGTCCATCTCTTTTGGAACGAATACAAGAATACGATCCGTTAAGATCTCGGGCGATTATGCGTACGTTGTAGAGGACGCAATAAATTTCAGGCTCTACGAGGTTAACCTTAAGACTTACTCAATCGGCTGGTCGGCGGGTGTGCAGGAATCACCGGTTGACCTGTTAATCGATGAATCAAAGCACCGGCTTATCTCGATAGGCGTGTCGAGCTATCAAGGCCATTTGACTGAATTCACATACGCGGACTCGATAGACGTTTTAACGGCGGTGGAGATAAAACTCCCTTCGGTTGACGTCTCAATGGAGATAAGTGTTAAACAGACTGGTGGGGGAGGAGATGATCCAAAAATTACTTACGATGATGGGAGTGATTTAGTACCTCTTATTATTACACCGATTATGGTGTTTCAGTACAAAGGAACTTTGACGGGAGCGTTTAAAAAATTGAGCGCGATCTCGGGACAGTATCCGTTGACCGATCCTTTTGCAAAAGAAATCAAATTAGTGGCTAATCCTTACAATCCCAAAAACTCTCGAAGCGTTGATCAATTGTACGGGTATTCAAAAGGGCAAAAGGCTGGGGATATCTCACGGGTCAAGTTAAACGGGCACTTAAACGCCAAAACATCAACGAGTCTCTCAAAAACTGTGTTATGGTCGATAAACATTAAAAAAGAAAACGTCGCGAATTATCCTCACCTGACAACGAATCCTCCGTATGTGCTATACATGACGCCTCTGTTAGTTACGGGGCTTGACGATATCCGGAAGTATTCGATAGGCTTTCAAGGCCATGAAATCACAAAGATATCAGTTGATGAATGGAATGCGAGAATGGACTTTGAATCATTCCAAAATACCGTTCCTTATGACAAGATTTATGCCGTTTACGCGGACGGAGACTCGGCCTTCAGACTTGCTTTGTTTAAAACGGCGGATTATTTGAACGATCTGCTCGTGGGAACTTGCGAAGTGTACAAATACACGGTATCGACTGAGACGCCGGCATATGAGACGTCCTCGTATGGGATAGATCCCCCGTATGAGATGGAGAGCGACGATCCCGTTAATGAAGATGTCGCTAATCACTTGGCAAGGTTGACCTTTCTCACGCGAGCGCCTAAGAGGACGTTCAAATGCGAGATCTTGGATGGCTGGCCAAAAGCCGGAGACGGTGTTGAACTGGATGGCGAATTATATGTTATAACATCCGTTTCTTACTCGAGAGGTGTTTTTACAGTCTCGGGTGAATACGTTCATGGTGGAGCGTCGGGATCTTCAAACGTTAGAACTCTTAACTCGATGATTCTTAACAAAGCCTCGAAACCTAAAGTCGGTGAGGTTGTAGGCCTTAAAGGTGATGGATTTGTAGAGGTACAGTATGAAGGCCATCAATTTATCAAACTAAGACAGCAGGGTGCGGATAACGAAAGCGGCTGGACTGGAGTGGACAAGCCGAATCCAATTTTTGGGAATCCTTACGAGGAGTGAAAATGAAAAGTGATGCTATGTTGATTTTTAGCAAGGTTATAAATTCCGGAGAAAGCAAAATCTCGGATGTTATTTCAGTAGTCGATAATTCCAAAATAGGTTTTCAGATTTCAACGGATCATGAAGTTTCGATCGATGTCTTAAATTCCTTATCCGGAATCAATGAAATTTACGGCGCAGAAACCCTTGAAAGTGATGGAGTTAAGATGGAGTATCAATTATCTCACGGCTGGATAAGCGCGTCAAGTGTGTCAATTGTTGAGGGCGGTCAGGCGTTAAGCGGTTTTACGGCCTACGATACCGGTAAAATCGTTTTTAGCACGCCCCCAGCGGCCGGAACGTTGATTATAAGCATGAATTACGTGCCGGAAGATCTCGATACGATACCTTTGCAAAATCTGACGGTCAATGGCACAAAGACTTTTATTCAAGACGTTGGCACAATACGTTATTTGAGACTCGTAGTTGCAAACAATTCGACGTCAAGTGCGTCGGTTGTGATAAAAGCGGTCAAAAATTAAAGGAGGTAAAGAGTATGGCAGCAACGGTACAGTTAGACGTTACGTATGGAGCGGCTCCTGGAACGGTAGAGGCGAATGTAAGTGACTTAAATATGGGGAACGCGGACGTGTACCCTTTAAACGCCGTGAATAATCCTGTGGCTCCTAACGCAAATAGTTATGAGAGGTACGCAAGAATTCACGTGGTGGATCTCGGAGGGTCAACAAAAATACAAAACATAAGAGTGTATCGATCGGGCGCGGCTTTACCAAGCGGTATAAGCATAAAATACGGGCAAAGCACGGCTTACGCTACGCCGGTCAATACGACCTCTGCAAAGGCAACAGTGGATCTCCCTTCGACTTTGCCAAGCGAAAATTTGTTTATCGGTGGAGCGTCCGGAGGTTCTTTGAGCGCTACCGGTTATTCCGATTATGCCGTGTTTCAGGCTCAATTGGATAACACGGCCACGGCTGGTGGAAGTACTACTATATCCTTCGTATATTCTGAAGTGGCATAATGAAAGGGGGGCAATACAATGCCCGAAAGGTTTGTTTGGATCGCCGTATACAAAAACGGCGATCTTTTATTTCAATGTGATGAGTTTGGAGAAGTTAAACACAAATTCGCAGAAATTGACCAAGAACGGCTGGAAAAGTTTTCTGTTTTTGATAGAGAGACAGGCCGAAAAATCATCTTAAATTACAATCCATCAATGAAACTTATATTTTACTGGGATAGATACATAACCGTCTCAGGAAACAAAGAGACAAGATCGACAGTTGCTTGCTTTGGATGGCAAAAAGGCAGTTCGAAAACGATTATAAGGTGGTATGAGGACGGACACTTGGAAGCGGGTGATGAATGATGGGCACTCTCCCGATAGATAGCGTTAATTCCTTCGGCGTCATTGACGGAAATTACCTTTACACCTTTAATCAAGACGCAAATTACCATACAATCATTGAAAAAATTGATCTAAGCACTCATACGGTAGTCGCGTCAAACACTTTGGATCATGGACTTTCCGGTCTTGCGATATCCAGCGGAAAACTTTACAGTGTGAGCAACGATTCCGGAAATGTTGAAGTTTATGACATTACCGATCTCTCGTATATTAAGGATATTACATTCACAAACGGTGCCAGTGATGTTTCGGGTGAGAATGGCGTTGTTGCCATTGCCTTTATGAACGATAGTTTTCAAAACGACGTTCAAAAGCTCGATACGAGTACAGACACTCTCGGAACAATTCTGACACTTGGTGCGGATAGCGCGTATTTTCTGGGTGGAGGCAATGGATACGCGGTTTTGTATATGAGCATTGAATCTGGTTTTGCAGGAATAAAGATTATTCGGTTGTCTGATATGACGGTTGTTGCGTCTGTTGCCGGAAGTCAGACTAACGCCTCTGAATATAACGGTGTGATTGATGTCGCCGACGGAACGAGTACGGTACTTGAATACTCCGAGAGCGATTGGACTTCTACCCCGAAAACTTTCTCGCATAGCGTTATTGCCGTGCAAAAATATGATGGCGGGTACATAACCGGTACGCCTCCCTCTACAAATGAAATCTATGATAACGATACTTTGCTTGGTTCAGCAACAAACATGATTGTCAAAGTTTTGAAAGAGCCTAATGCTATAAGCGCGATAACGAATGGAGAATATATATACTTTGGGGGCTCTACCCCTGTAACGACCGACTACTCGCTCGATATCTCTTCGAGCGTTGGAGTTGCTCAAGCCTCCGTCGATCATGAGATAAATGTTTTGACTGACGTAAGAACGATTAAATATAACACGTTGATCGAAAATGCAGATGTAAGGGTCTTGAGGAATTTTCCGATTGATAAGACTCTTGAAGTTCAGATTATAAGTGATCATGCAATCAATGCAGGCCTTGAGACAAGGATTGAAAAATCTAATACCTTGCTTGAAAATGTTGAAATATCCGTTAAAAACGAAAATCAAAAAGATGTCTCGATGTCCGTTAATGTCCAAAAAGATTCGGAAAAAGATCTACCCCTTGAGATTAGATCTTCGAATGAGTACTCTAAGGACGTCTCAATGGAAATCGGTGTTGGAAAAGATGGCACTATTGATGAGCAATTGACAATCTCTGTCATAAAAGATGATCTAAAAACGAGCACTTTAGAAGTCAGAGCCGTCAAAGATACGATTAAAAGCGCGCCTCTTATGATAGCGGTTGAAAAATCACTTGAAGCACCTGTGTCAATAGCCATTGAAAAATCTTTGAAAATGCCTGTGAATGTGGCTGTTGCTGGTGAAAAGGCTTTAAGCATCCCCTTAAATGTTGGAGTGAGTACGGATCAGGTCAAAGATCTTAATCTCGAAGTTGCTGTCCAAAATGAAAAAAGTGTCGGCCTTGAAATAGACGTTTATCACGCGCTTGAAATTCCGGTCTCCGTTGATGTAAAGATTTATAAGCCTACACTGTATTTCAATCTTTCAATTGATGTCCCGCCTTATCTTGAAAAAGGATCTACTTTGATCGTAAAAGCAACTGTCAAAGATTCGGACGGTTATCTTGTAGATCTCGATAATTGCGAGTTAATACTGACCGAAAAAGCCACAAAGATCAGGCGTGGAGGTTATCTTATAGATCACTCTCAGGGCAAATATATTCTTGGAGTACAGACTCTTGACTGCAACACCGGAAGATATTTTGTTGTTGTCAAAGGCATACTTGGAAAGGTTTACCAAGAGGCATACGCAACAGTTGATATACAAGACCACGAATAGGGGGTAAAAATGGATTTTGACAAAGAAATCATCGAGAGATTGACGAGAATCGAAGCGGGGCAATCGGACATCATGCGCCGTCTGGAATCACTGACCAAAACGACTGAGCAACTTAACGTCGTGATATTTGACCATGAAAAAAGGCTTGCGAGCGTTGAATATGGGCTGAAAGATCACATACAAGAGGAGCAAGACAACAGGCGAGTTGTCGCATGGCGTTACGGCTTGATTGTTCCGCTTTTGGTCTCGGGGGCGGTCGCGATTGTTGACATTCTAATGAGAATTGCCGGATATTGAGGTGAGATCGTGATATACGTTGGAATGGATAACTTGCAAGTAGAAGTATTATATGATTTTTTGACGCAAATGACAGAAAAAGGTTATCGCTTGGAATTCAAAGAAGATCAAGATGCTCTTGAAAAAATTATAAAGGCTTTGAAAAGGTATTTAGATTATATGAACGAAGAAATTTCGGATGATGAAAAGAAAGAGTTAGAAGAAAAATTTGGAGGTGAAAAATGAATATAGAAGATATCGTTAGCAAGGCATTGTCAATTATCGATTGGTTTTTGGGCTGGGTTTTACCCGCGTGGTGGACAAAAGCGAGGGTTTTGCTTGTACAAGCCATTATAATGGTCGAAGCGTCTGCTACAACTGAAAAAGGTGACGAAAAACGAAAAAAGGCCATAGATGGCTTTGAATCTCAATTGATCTCTGCCGGATTGATAGCCGATCCGATTGAGAAAGCGTTTGATCCGGTTATAGACTGGGCTCTTGAATGGGCTGTCGATGGCATCGTCGCTTATCTTAACAAGACTTTTGGGAAGGACTGGATAAAATTGATAAAAATATCCTCGTAAGATTGATAAGCAAGGTGATCTTTCCCATTTTTTGTTAACTTTTATGATATACTTAATCAGTTTCAAAACTCTTTACTTATTATTCCACACGAGTATAATCTTATTTAAAATGGGAGTCGTCATCTTGCTTATTATAAATGTAAAAAGCAACTAATAATGTCGTATCATTTCAAAAATATTTACATGGTAAATTAAGAATTGAGAAATTGTATTAGAAAATAAAGTTTTATTTGAGGAGGAAAACACATGCGTTCGCTCAAGAGAATTTTTAATAGAGGTTTGATTATTCTTATTATATGCAGTGTAGGCGCAGTTGTTTCTGTCTTTTTGTTTGCCTATCAGATTTTAGAAAATAATTTACTCATGAAAGACTGGAATAACTCTCTTGAGACTTTTTATTACTCATCAAACACTCCAGATATTTTGAAACATTTGACAATTCTTGCTTCAAAAACAGATCAAATATGGTTTGTTAATCAGGGTGATCTAAAGCGATTCAATGAATCTTTCGCATCTTTCGAAAATTCTCCTCAAAATAAAAACTACGCTTTTAATGTCTTGGTAAAATCACAAACTCTATTTAGCAATGCGGATAGAATGATTTTATTCATAATGTTTTCCATAACAGGCCTTTTGACAGCGATCATGATTGTTGGATATTCACACATATATATCTTTGTTCAAAGAAAGGTTTTTAGTTTTCTGAATGATCTATCCAACGAATTGCGAAATCTTGATTTTGGAGGGCTCGTTAAACAAACGAATGTTCCTTTTTTGGAAATGAATAAACTTGTCAGAGCATTTAATGATCTTGCGGAAAGATTTGCAAATTATAAGATGATTTTAGATTTAACAAATGGTTCAAAGACAACAGAAGATCTAACTGGTTCTTTATATAAACATTTGAAAAAACTTATTTCATTTAACAGAATATCTTTCGCAAAAATTGAAAAAGAAAAAGTTATAAACGTTGCGACTTATAGTGACTCGGGAAATGTTCTAATAAGGCCATATTTCGAATGGAACCTTTCTGATAGTTCTTTTAGGGAGATTGTAAAAATTCATGAACCGATTGTCATAGACGATTTCAAAAAATACTTGGAAACCCATCCAAATTCCCAGACGATAAAAGCTCTAATAAATGAGGGAGTGCAATCAAGTCTCGCATTACCAATATTCTCGGAAGAAAAAAACCTTGGCTTTTTATTTTTGGATTCATTTGAAAAACACACTTTCACAAAAGCAAATGTAGAAGAGTTAAGAACACTGCAAATTCTTATATCACTTGCGTATAATAAAACTGCTTTGACATCTGATTTGCTTCTCCAGACAATTACAGGATTTTCAAAACTTGTAGAGTCAAAAGACAACGAAACAGGATCTCATCTTGAAAGAATGGCTTCATATTCGAGAGCTATCGCAGAAGAATTATTTAACACGCACTTGTTCAAAAGAATTGATACGCAATTTGTCAATCATATTTATTTTGAAGCTCCGCTTCATGATATAGGGAAAGTCGGCATTCCAGATCGTATTCTGCTAAAACCTGCTAAACTCGATCCAGAAGAATTTGAAATTATGAAAAAACATACAACAATAGGATACGATATTCTTAAAGGGATTAACGAAAACATAAGGGAACATGGCATGAATGTTTTTGAAATGGGACTTGAAATTGCAAGGCACCACCATGAAAGATGGGATGGAACTGGTTATCCCGATAGACTAAAAGGAGAGCATATACCTTTGTGTGCGAGAATAGTGGCCGTTGCAGATACATTTGATGCGTTAACAACCGAGAGGCCTTATAAGAAGGCATTTGATTATGATGCTTCAGTTCAAATGATAATTGAAGAATCAGGAACCCATTTTGATCCTAAAGTAGTGGAAGCATTTATAAAAGCACAAGGAAGCATAAAAGAAATTTATGATAAATTCAAATAGACGTAGAATTTTGCAAGTAAAAATTGAAATTAGAACCTTCTTGAGATGTTAAAATACTCTTGGAGGCTAATTATGAAATATAAAGTCCTGGAACCATGGGAAACATTCTGGAAGAAAATTTTTGATTATATACTGTCAAACAAATTAGAACCTTATGATGCGCTGTTCTATGTCATTTTTACACCGAGCGTATACCATCTGACGAATAAGAAACTTCAGAGATTTCTTACAGATACCATTGCGAAGTCATACGATATTGTTGCGCCAGAGTATGCTGAACTTGCTCTTTTCTATGTCCTGCGTATATATGATCTGTATGCGGGATTTTATACACTTCCTGCAAGAAACGGTGATGGACTTGAGATATTGTATTCGCTAATCATGAATGATTACAGAAACAGCCATAAAGAATATACTTTTGAAGAAGCCTTTGCCCATGAAGTAGATATGACTTCCATGGAAATAACGAGCAGATCATGGTACATCATACACTCAATACTTATGAATCAGGATGTTGAAAAAGTCAAGCGACTGCTTGAGAAGTCCTTAAAGGAAGAACAAAAAGAAGAAGAAAAGCCTGCCATAAGACTCGGTGTCTTCTACGGCAATGAAAATCCAGACGAGTTTCTAAACGGCGCTCTTAAGAAATGGGGAGCGAATGCTGATGAAAAGACAATGCTTGAGCAATTGGGCGGCCGCATAGAAGGAGAAAAACTTATATTTCCTTCCAAAGCGTTGCCTTATCTGTATGCAGTGCTTTTGTATGCGGAACACGCCCTTAGTGATAAGGATGAGATTATGCAACAGTACAATCTTCTTATGGAAAAGTTCAAACAATTTGAAAATCAATATAAAGGCGACACAAAAATAATGGCTGACAAAATAGCGGATCTTCAAGAGAAACTGACGATTGCGCAGAACAAAAAAGAAGTGGTATACGTTGACAGAGTGGCAAACGCCGATGAGATAAGAAAAGAGATAGAAGCCGAATACGAAAGCGTGATTTCTTCCCTTAAGAATGAAGTTGAAGAATGGAAGCAAATCGCATCGCAGGCATCCGCAAGCGTTCGGTTAGACGAAGTTCTTGCACTTCCAGAACTCATAACAATTCAGTATTTCGGTCTACCCAATCCAGCGCTGTTTGCGTACTTGCTTAAGTACAACATAGATGTAAAGCAGTTCTCACCAATAGATCCTCCTGCAACTGTGGGAAACAGTCCAATAGTTTTCAACATAGATGTCGCAAGCCATAAGGTTTGGGAAGCGATCAAGGACAAAAAACCTCTCATAATCACTGGTTCTAACAGAGACATCATATCGAGAAAAATTGTTGAATGGTTAAAAAAGTAAGGGATTGAAGATCAGATATGCTGATAGAATACATAAAAAATACATTAAATCCCCCTCATTTTGAGGGGGATCTTAAAAATATTTTGAAACTCTTTTAACGCTTAAAACCCGTAGAACCACGTGTTAAGGACTCTGGCGGCACTGGGATTCGAACCCAGGACACTACGGGTATGAACCGTATGCTCTGACCAGCTGAGCTACACCGCCAATCTGGTAGCGGGGGATGGATTTGAACCATCGACCTTTGGGTTATGAGCCCAACGAGCTACCAGCCTGCTCCACCCCGCATCGTAAGAATTGGTGCCGAGGATCGGACTCGAACCGACACGAAGGTATCCCTCCGACGGATTTTAAGTCCGTTGCGTCTGCCAATTCCGCCACCTCGGCCACAAAGAATATGATATCAAACAAATCAAAATATGTCAAGTGCTCGAGTTGACGATGACAAATAGTGACATACCCCCTTGTTGGGATAAAAATCAAATTTGGTGTACAATTATTTCTGAAGTGAAATTCAGTCAAACAAAAAAATGTATACCAAGCAAAATTCAGATCCAGAATCTTTGCTCCGGCAGGTACCTCCTCAATGTCTGATCTGCACTGCGGAGATCATTTCGAGGATGTGTTGTCTTCTGCGACGATAAATAAACATTCGGCTTTTGAAGTGGGTTTAATATATTTTTGAAATGGAGGATTACGTCATAGAAAAAACTTCTCAATCTAAATTCATGCCAGTATTTTTACTTTCTTTACTCGTCGTAGTTTGGGGAACTACATTTCCAATAGAAAAAATAATGCTTGAAACGATTTCCCCATTTACCCTTAACTTTGTCAGATTTTTAATTGCCGACGTGTTGATGTTGATCATATTTTTTCCATCCATAAAACGCGATTTTTTTGGTACGTGGAAAGATGGCCTTATGTTAGGCATCACAATGGGTGCAGGTTTCATTTTTCAAACGTGGGGTCTTGTTTACACCACCCCCGCGAAAAGCAGCTTTATAACATCCATGTACGTCGTTTTGGCAACTATTTTGTCATTTATATTCGAAAAAAACAAGATTAGTTTTAACACAATACTCGCTTTGATAATCGCTTCGGTTGGCATATACATGACAGAACTTTCTGGAAGGGCCTTTGAAATGAACTTTGGAGATTTTCTGACATTTCTGTGTGCCATTGCCTTTGCCTTTCAGGTACTTCTAATGACAATTTTGACAAAAAAACATGAAGGTAAGGAGATAACACTTACCTTCTATCAGTTTTTGGTCATAACGGTTGTAAACATTCCATTTTACGCTTTTTCCGGTCACCATGACAAATGGAATTTCCAGGATGTGATCTTTATTCTTTATATGACAATTGTCGCAAGCATGATAGGTATCATCATTCAGGCAAAATACCAAAAGAGAATCGGAACCGTCTCTTCTTCGTTCATTTATGCCGGAGAGCCTGTCATGGCAACCGTTTTTTCCGTTTTGATGCTTAAATCAACTTTTTCAAAGACTGAGATTATCGGCTTTGTTATGATAACCTTTGCCGCGATATGGGCTCAGATATTTCATCTATCTTCGTCATCGTCTCCTTCGTCATACTCATCTTCTTCATCTTCGTCTTCATCTTCGTAATAGTCTTCGTCGCCTTCTTCGTCCACATAATCCCATATTTCATCTTCGGAAGTTATAACTCCATCCTCTATGAGTTGCTTGACAATACCGGAAGCCTTTTGAAGGCGCTCTTTGTACTCTTTTAAAATTGTCTTCGCCTCTGATTCGGTCATGCCCCCCCACACAAGATCTTCGAGAACGGAATTTTCTTCCTCAATTGAATAACCGGTTTCATCGTCCCACACGACTTCAGGAGTCGAATAGTCATATATTTCACTGTCGTTTACGAGAGAAGAAACTTCATCAATTTTTTCTTTCAAATTTTTATCCAACATGATTACCTCCAACTTGAATTTGTCGAGAAGAAATTATACACCAAAATTAAAAGACTTTCAAGACAAAAATTTAGATACGATTCTCCATGCTTCGCCTTCCATCAAAAAAACAGATTCTTTAGAATATCTGTAATCACTTTTCCTTACAAATTCTTTCAGAGAGTTTATGACCCTTTCCATTTTAGATATTTGGACTCTTTTGAAATTTGGATTTATCTCTGCTTTGATCAATTCATTTGTATGCTTCAGGCATACCATCGAAATAGAACTTTCGTACCTTTTCAGTCTCTCATCATTTGAAATGTATTGCTCGAAAAGATCCAAATATCTTTTTTCCGAATCCTTTTCTATCGCGCACATCTGACAATTCGCGCCAAACTTTATCGATTCTCCATTTAAAGCGTGCATTATTTCATCAGATATCGTCCCGTACAGTACCGAGACACCGAGTATGCCGAGTTCTGGATGGGCTCTCAGATGATCTTCGACCATTTTAAGATGCTTTGGACAAAAACCGGGCCCGAATGAAAATTTTTTTCTCTCCGACGGATCGTTGACATTTTCGTAAAATAACGCATCTATGTTATCATCTACACTTTCTGAAGTAAGTTCGCATATTGGACATCCGACCTTGTTAAGAAGTTCATCTATTTTTCCAAGCAGGTATCCGGACTCTATTTCTTTTTTCATACCTCACCTCACAATTAAAAAGATCACGACTAACACGGCAAAGATGTACGCGACATATGCGTTTACATTTCCATTCATAAGTACATTTGAAAGCACCTTTTCTACCTTTAAAACCGTATACTTTAAGGCATCGTAAAAGACACTTATGAAATCAACGATATCTATGTTTGCCTTATTTTCCAAAATTTTCTCTTTTGTCATGTATACCTTTTTAAGAACGATCTCGAGTATTGCCGAGTAGGCCGGTGCGCTGAAATATTCTCCCTCTTCAATGGGCAATCCGCCGTTCCACGAATCGACACGCCTGACCTTTTGCCTTCTTTTAAGGTAAAAGGCCAAGGGAAAGATGAAAAGAACGGCTGTGACTATCGCGAAAAATGCCGGAGAGACGACTCCAAAAATTGGCACGGATGAAATCATCAAAAACGGAGAGGGCACACCCAAAAGTCCCGACGTGAACTGAGAATACCCAAGATATCTTAAAACAAAAGTGACAAAAATTCCAAATCCGAATACAAGGATCACAAGAAAAAGTTCGGAGATTCTCATCATTGTGGATGGTATGTGTCTGGCTTTCTTGCCATGATCATACCCCAAAGCCGAGTAACCTACAAGTTTGACCATCGAAAAGGCCGCCATACCTATTGCCAACGCGATGAATACGCTTCCGAAGGTCGTTACAAGACGGGCAAGTGTATCTGAAAATTTGTAAGACTGGAAAAATGATTCGAGTAGCATCCATTCACCGACAAATCCAACCAATGGAGGAAAAGCGCTGAAAGAAAGCCCTGAGATCAAAATTCCGAGCGCCGGAATCTTGCCGACAGCACTCCAGACGCCTCTTAAATCGTCTATGTTATCCTCGTCAAGCGCTTCTTTCGCATGACCGACTGAAAGAAAGAGCAAAGATTTCGAAAGTGTATGGGAGATGGCGATCAAAATTGTCGTTACCGATGCAAAGGCCGACATGATGGCAAGATTCGGATCACCGCTTGATGTCACAGATATAGATATACCTATTGCGGCCAGTATCATCCCGTTATTTTCAATCGTAGAATAAGCCGGAAGAGTTTTGAGTTGTTTTGCCGCAACGGCATGGAGGGCGCCCCAAAAGGCGGAAGTTGAGCCAAAGGCGATGGCAAGAATTCCCCACCATTCAAAGTTGTAAAGGTGCAAATTTGGCATCAGAGAAAGTGCCATGAATATGCCGTAGACTCCCATCAGGGTAAGAGGCGCGCTCAAAAGTGCTGAAACGTTTGACGGCGCCTTCGCATGTGCTCCTATAAGCCACGTGTGAAAGGGGAATATGCCCATTTTAACGATGAACGCAAAGGTTGACATGATCAAAAAGATCACGGTGCCTGAATTTTGAGCGAATGAAAAATTACCGTTTTTTAAAAACAAAGATGCGAAGGCCACTATTAAACTGACCGTTGAAAGTTCTCCGAAGGCCAAAAATTCAAAGGCTTCTTTGAAGGAACCTTTATGTTTGAGAATTAACAGGTAAGACGAGATCGTCATCATCTCCCAGCCGGTTATGAAGGTAAGGCCATCTTTTGCCATGAATATGATCATCATGCCAAAAACAGAAAGGTTTAACCACAGCGCCATATCTTTGGGGTAAAACTTTCCGTAATCTATTGAATAGATCGATATTGCTATCCATGATATCGCCGCTATGGTCATAAAAACTCCTGAGGTATGGTTCATTCCAAGTTCCATGTACACTTTGGGCAATATTTCTACTTTGCCGAGGGTGAATGGATAAAATGTTCCGATTATACCCTCTGTCAGCGCAAAGACGGAACCTATTGCCGACAGAGTGTAAGAAATCTCTTTTTTGAACGCGAAGACGATTCCGGCAAAATAAAGTCCGAGCGCAATGTACGCCATCATATCGATCAATTCCTTTCCATGATCTTCAAAAGTGTGCTCAAAATATCTGAAGGTTCGGGATTTTTAAGCCTTCCGACGACATTCGGAAGATCAAGATCCATCTCATCGTCTTCTTCAACGATTAAAATTCCGAAAGGCTCAGGCATTTGTGCTATCGTGTTCATCAAAGGAGTGATCATCTTTTCTGTCGGTGTCCCGAGCACGATAAGCAGATCTGCATGCCGTGGGGAATCCGAAAAATATATCCCGAACCTGTGCGTGTTGTATTGAGCACTTTGAAGCGCTTTTATCTCGAAATTCAAAAGATTTGAATTTCCGACATCTATCGTGCAGATGTGCATCGATCTCTTGAAAATTTTCATCGTTCTGACCTTTTCTTTCGATGGTTGAAACGTTTTTTCCGTTAAAGATCTCTTCAATCCTCTTGTTGGCCACCATATCATACCAATCACCTCAAAGCGCTCCATCCGCAAAGTTCATTCCGAAGGATTCGACGGCAAATTGAAAGTCCGTAAAGATATTTCCTCTCAAAGCATTCGCAATTCCTTTGAAGGCAAAAAAGGACGGCGTTACGATGTAGATATCCGATATCTTTGAATCTTTGACGTCTACCCTGTACGCGACGGTCCCGCTCGGAGATTCGCAATAACCAAACCCTTTTTCGTAACCGGTCTCGTTATTTTCATCCGAACTTTCGATCTGATCTAAAATTACCCTCTGACTTTCAAAGATCTCTTCTGCCCTTACTTCCATCCTCGCAAGACTATCCCCTTCGTTCTTTGTGGGGATCTTTAAATTCTTGTATTTGGGATCGTTGAGCCTTAGGTCCTCCTTTATACCTGTTGCTCTCAATGTGGGACCTGTTATCCCGATATTTATCGCTTCCGAAGAGTTTAAAACGGCCGTCGAATAAAGCCTGTCCAAAAAGTTTCCGCTCTCGAGCACCCCTTTGTAAAGTTCGCCGAACTCGGACGTTATTCTTTGAAGATCGGATTTTAGATTTTCAAATCTTCTTTCGTCAAAATTTTTTATTCCTCCTATATCGTTAAAACCCTTTAGATATCTCGATCCGCTGAAATTCTTGTTCATTCTCAAACTCTCCTCGAAAAGATAACTCATGTGAGACGTCAAAACTTTTTGTGCTGCTGCCTGTGCGAGTTGGTAGATGACGTAAAGATGATTGTAAATCCGTTCGAGTTCAAGCGCTGTTGTTCTTAGTTTTTCGCTTTTGGAATCCACGTTGATGCCATTTGCTGATTCCACTGCCCTTGTGAATGCCAAGGAGTGTGAAAAAGTAAAATTGCCGCAGACCTTTTCGACCATTTTCAGAGCGGACTTGAAATCGAGACCTATAATCCTTTTTGAGATATTCCTATGCTTGTAAGAAAGATCGACATCGACAGAGAGAATTCTTTCTCCGTAGGTGTAAAGGTGATAAATGCCCGCTTCCCCGACTCCGGATGTAACGGGACCATATCTGAAATCAAAGACTCCCTCGCCGGTTCTTACCGGATCATCGGAGCCTATTATCAAATCGCGAGATTTTACAAAAGCATAATTCGGCGTGTACACGTTTTCGGGATCGATCTCGATCGATATGACCCCGTCTTCCTGGACGATGTAATAATCGACGTCCTTGTGAAATGTCCCGAGCAATATCTTCATTTTATCACCTTGCTTATAAATGGAATGAAAAAGATCACGGCTACGGAAAAGACAGTATCGATTATCGGAACAAGAGTTCCTATTCTTTTTCGATCCATCTTTTCTCCTTCAGAGTCGGAGAAGATCATTTTGCCGACTTTGAAGTTCATCGAAATGAATGCAAGCGCCAGAAAACCGACTAACAATAAAGTCCACCCTATATTTAATACGGAGAGCAAAACAAGGATTATCATGATCTCTCCGAAGAAGGTTCCGAATGGCGGCATTCCCGTTATCGCCATCGCATCGAAAAGCAGAGTGTAAGCGGTGGACGGCATACGTTTAGCGACGCCTTTAACATCATCAATCTTCAAAGTTTTATACCTCGATAAAAGATTTCCGCTCAGGAAAAAGGTTGAAGATTTCGCAAAGGCATGCGAAATTATCAACACAAAAACGCCGATAAGAGCGTATCCTCCCAAAGAGATTCCGATCAATGCCATTCCCATGTTTTCCATCGTGGAATAGGCGAATAACCTTTTGTAATTCGTCTGAACCGCCATAAGACTTGCGGCAATGATGACTGTCAAAAATCCGAGCACAAGCGCAAAAGTTTTAACGTATGCAACGGGTGTGAACTGTATGACTCTGATTATCGCGTAAAGCGCAACGGGAAGTAAGACGCCGGAAAAAATCGCGCTGACCGGCGCCGGTGCTTTTCCGTGAACGTCTGGAAGCCACGTGTGCATCGGGAAAATACCCGCCTTTGTGCCGTACCCTATTATGGCCATCATGCCGCCGAGGGGAAGGAGCGCTGAAAATGCATTCATCGTCAGCAATTTGGATATATCAAGTGTGTCTGTCGCGGCGTATATCAGCACGTTTGATATGAAAGAGATGACTAACCCGCTTGAAACTATTATTATGTACCTCCATGTCGCCTCTATCGATGATTCGTCGTTCTCCACCGCAACCAAAAGCGCACTCGTGACGGTTGTTGCCTCTATACCGACCCAGACGAGGCCGAGGTTGTTTACCGAAACTGAAAAGAACATTGAAAATGCGAAGAGATTAAGCAAAAGATAGTAAAACCTTTTTTGAAAAAGCGGTTCATCGATGTATTTTAAAAAAGTCGTCGAAAAGATGACCGTCATCGTGTAAACAATGGAAATCGTCAAAATCATGATCTTCGAAATTCCGTCCAAAAACAGGAAAGCATCCGATACGTCTGGCAGGAAAAGAATCACGATCGAAAAGATGATCGTAGAGACAGACATGATCACGGAGATAATCTCTTCGAATTTTTCGATCCTTGCAAGGCACAACAAAGCGCCTATCAAACTTGCAGCCATTGGCAAAATGTAGATTATACTCATTTTCTATCCCCTCAATTCATCAAAATCGTCTGATTTTTTCGGAGTGCTTTCCCTCATCCTCATTATGATTCCCGAAATCATGACAACTCCTATGAGATCGAGAACCGTTCCAGCCTCAACGCTGAAGGGAAGGTCAGGAAAGAGGTAGCCTGTGAACAAGAAGGCGGCATTCTCCATGACCATGTATCCGATCAATTGGATGAAAGCATTTTTCCTCGATATTATGAGGAAGGCCCCCTGGAAGATGAGCGCGACGGGGATCGCACCCGACAGAACTCCGACGAAATTCAACATCGTAACGTCGTAAAGCACGTAAGCGAAGATCGCTATCACAAGAGAAATTATTATCGAAAATGCGGTTCCCATCGCAGGCTTTGATTCTCTTTCTCTCCGCGGATCTTTTGAAAGCCTTCTGAGAATGAAGGTCGGGATGAAAAACCCTCTTATCGCCGCAGTCAGGATGGCAAGAATGAGCACAAGGTAGGAATGCTGAACAAAACTCAGGTAAAACAAAAAGATCGAGATGATGTACGATCCGATCGAAAAGGTTTTGACGATCTTTGTGACATATACCTCCCATTGCATGAAGATCACAAGCAGTACTTCCGAAAAGCCTATAAGCATGAAGAAATCCTTCATATTATCACCTCGATACGCTGAAGGCAAGAAAACTTAAAAATGCCAGCGAAAAGGCTATTGAAATGTAGTCAAAATTTTTCAAAAGTCTGAACTTTGAGACGCTCTCTTCGAAAAAAGCAAAAACTATCGCAAGGCCCATTAATTTTAAAAGTTGAATTCCCATGTATATCAAAATGGCATTCCAGTCCATTTTCATCGGAACCCAGAAAGGTATGGTGTAGACGTTTAAAAAGACACTCATCAAAAGGAATTGTTTTGCATATCCTCCCCATTTGAAGAACGCGAGATCTGGTCCGGAATACTCGATCTCCATCGATTGATCTATAGATCCGAGTTCGGCGGTCGAATGCGATTCGATGGGAAGTTTTCCAGTCTCAACGAGTAAAACCATGAAGAAAGCCGCAGCGACAAACCAGTGAACGAGAGACAGATACCACGTCGTTGAAGTCTGGAGCACGTTGTTTATGACGTAAGGGTTGTTGGTCTGTGAAATCACGCCGAGCATTATGAAGATCAAAACGGTTATAGGCTCGGACAGTGCGCCAATGCTTGCCGATCTTGATGTGCCGAGATGGGCATAGTTGCTTCTGCTGTCCAGAGCCATGAGTTTTTTGAATGTTGCGGCAGCACCGAAGGTAAGACCGCCTCCTATGAAGTCCACAACGGGACCGAATTGCAACGGGAAGGCAGTTATTATTGGGAGAACGAGTGTCAGCAACATGTAAAGCGCAAAGGTAACGTAAGGTCCTATCCTGAAGATCGGAGAAGATTTTGCGGGAACAACATTTTCCTTTTTGAAAAGTTTTATAAGGTCATAATAGGGTTGAAAGATACTTGGTCCCTTTTTGGATTCGATTTTTTCTTCTGTCGTAGAGATTATTCCGACAATAAGCGGGGCAAGCGCTAATACATATATAAGCTGGATTACACTTAGAATTACCACAATACACCTCCTACCTGAAAAATGGTAGGAGTCATTGGCTTGTAAGCGGTTTCGGCAGACTCCACTGCCGTTTGACCGATTATACAACATTCATTGTTTAAAAGAAGTTAATTGCTTTTTTCTAAAATGCGATGAAAATGTGGTATGATTTATCCTTTTAGAACATTTCGAGAAATTCGGCTGGTGTGACGATCTTCAAACCTAATTTTGAACACTCATTAACTACTCTCTCACAGGTTAAGTCTTTGTCTCCGGTTATCAAAATTTTGGCATCGTTCTCTATCGCTGCTGAAATGTAGTGATTATCGGCATCATGATCAGAAATGTTGATCATATTTTTTACTTCAACAACATCGATCAGTCCCGCTTTTTCAAGTTCTGCAATCATCACCACAAAATCATCAGGATTTATCTTCACTTTCTTTTTCTTGGCTTGTTTTGCAAAGGAATAAATGTCATTCACGAACTGTTGAGGAACTATGACTTCAAAATCGTTTAAAGATTTTCTCATAGCATCGTACGGCTTGCTTCCCGTTCTCATGAAAGCGGATATGAATACATTGGCATCAAGCACGACCTTCAACTTTTCTTTCCTCGTGCTTTCAGATACATCTCTTCTATTTCTTCATCGCTTACAGTCGCTTTTTTGAAAGCGTCCTTTGTTTTTTGAGTGAGAAGGTCCAATTTTTCTATGGGGCTCAAAGGCACAACTCTTGCCATCGGAATACCATCCTTTGTGACTATGATCTCACTTTCTCCTAAAATCTTGGACATTTTGCTTCTAAATTCTCTCACACTTATGATCTTAGTTTGCACATTGATCACCTCTGTTACTCATTATAACACATAATGATTCAATATTGACCAAAGGTGGCATAAAATTATGGGGGTTCATTTCTACGTGCCATGAGCCATGTGCTATACGCTACTTGCCATCGCTGCGATTCGAAATTTGAATTTTGTTTGGTATATTCTCATTCGATCATCTCCAGATCGGATTTGAGATAGTGATACCTGTCGCTTTCACGAATCTCGTCTGTCTTCAATCTCATCTTCCTTGTGACATGCTCCCACCACTTATATAAGTGGGAGAATTCTTGCTTAAAAGTACGTTAAACTTTAAAAAATCAAAGGCCGACAAAATGTCGGCCGATCTCCCTTTTCATCATGCCATAAATTACACTAATTCCAGGAATTTTTTCAACAGGCAGGTCTTCTGGCTTCCGGCTCAAATCTGCGCCTTCCCGTATTCAATGGCATCTGCAGATCCTTTCTCCGGTTACAGCGGCGGGCCCGCGTCGGCGTTTCACCGAACTTCCCTTTTAAACAATGTACCTGTGTAAGTTGATTATAACATCTTCCAACTTTCATAGATAAATCAATGATGTAAACCTGCTTGGTTTTAAAGCACGATAAAATTTTTCGTTTCACCGTATGATCTGAAAAATGCGGAATATGCTATAATACAATCAAAGGGATGAGGCTCCCTGATAAATGCCTTTGAAGGCTGATGGCTTCTTTGAGAGAAGCCATTTTGTTTTTTTAAGGAGGGTCAAAATGCTGAGCATACTTTTTAAAAATGAAAATGACAGGGTTAGGGTCAAGAATGCTCAAATGCCAGAATGTTTTGGAGATCTAAATCTTGATCAAATCGTGAATTCCATTACATCCAAAAAAGAAATATACGATCTTAAACCGTATTTTTACGTCAAACTTGAAGATGTCGATTCGATAAAGTACAGGCAGGAAGTTATGATGGATTTGGAAAATGAAGGACTTTTTGAAAATGTGACAAAGTTTGAAGATAAAATGCGGACGATGAAGAAATGTTTTGATCAGTCCGATAAATTATCTTACAAATACCAAAAGGAAAGATGGTTCATTGATGGAGTTGAAATCTATTGCAATGCCGTTCAAGACCTTTCAAAATCCCTTGCCGTCGATCTTAAATCGAGAGGCTTTTTGGATTTTTCTTATTTTTTGAAAGATTACGTTGATTCGGATGATTTTAAATCTCTTGCCATTCAAACCAAAAGATTAAAAGATGAACTTTCGCAGATAAGATACACCCTATTCGTAAAGGGAAGCGCGATTAAAGTGAGAAGGTATGATTCTCAGAAAAATTACAGTCAAGAAATAGAAGAAATATTTGAAAAGTTCAGACAAGGATCCGTAAAAAGTTACTCCGTGAAATTTAACGAATTGGTGGACATGAACCATGTTGAGGCTAAAATACTCGACTTTGTGGCGATGCTTTATCCTGATATTTTCGAAGAACTTGATGGATATTACGTAAAGAATGCGAATTTCATGAACGAAGTTATTTCCGAATTCACTAGAGAAATTCAATTTTACATCTCTTACCTCGAGTACATATCCCAGTTCAAAAGAAACGGACTTGAATTTTGCATTCCTCAAATCACGCAAGAAAAAGAAATATATGCCAACAGCACTTTTGATCTTGCGCTTGCCGACAAATTGATAAAAGATCAAAAGTCGGTTGTAACTAACGATTTTTATCTTAAAGATCAAGAAAGAATTTTCGTTGTAGCCGGTCCAAATCAAGGCGGTAAGACAACCTTTGCCAGAACTTTTGGGCAACTTCATTACCTTGCAAGTATCGGCTGTCCTGTGCCCGGAAATGAGGCAAAAATCTTTTTATTCGATCAACTCTTTACACACTTTGAAAGGGAAGAAAACATAAACAATCTTCGTGGAAAACTTGAAGACGAACTTTTCAGGATAAATTTGATTTTGAAAAAGGCAACGCCACGCAGTGTAGTTATAATAAATGAAATGTTTTCTTCCACAACTCTCGAAGACGCACTTTTTTTGAGCAAAAAAGTTATGACCGTTATATACGATCTTGATATCCTTGCCGTATGGGTTACGTTCATAGATGAAATAACCTCCATGAATGAAAAGGTTGTAAGCATGGTAAGCACCGTGGATCCGGACAATCCATCTGTCAGGACCTATAAAGTCTTGAGAAAACCCTCAGATGGCTTATCTTATGCCATATCGGTAGCGGAAAAGTACCATCTGACTTACAAATCTCTGAAAGAGAGGATAAGATCATGAAAGTCTTTTTGATGTTTAGAAATCGGGATTTTGATCTCGAACAACAACTTCCTCCATTTGCTGATGATCTTGTTCAGGATTTAGAATTGAATATCATATTAAACGCCATGTCAAATGGTGATGAGTTTGTTTTTAATATTTCAAAAAGAGCTTTGCTTTCAAGCATTAATTCTGCAGAAATGCTACTTTATCGCCAGAATATCATAAAAGATTGCTTGAAAAATCCATCGACGGTAAGAAATCTTTATTCTATCGCAATCGAAGGAATTGAACAGGAGAAAAAAACATATTTCGGTTTTTTCAGTAAATATCCAGATGCCATCCTACACAGTGCGATGGAACTTTTACATCTTTTTATCTCAACTTTAAGAAAATTAAGAAAAATCGTCGATGATGAATCATCAAAATTTGAATCGGAAGGGTTTAAACGCTTTTTCAAGATGATCCAGACTGAACTTACAGATGAATATTTTGAAATGATCGAAGAACATCTGAAATATTTGGAATTCAAAAGCGGTATGCTTATCGGTGTTAATCTTGGTACAGGAAATAAGGGGGAAAATTACATGATACTGAAGCCTAACGAAAAGAAAGAGGGCTTTCTGGATCATATCTTTTCAAAAAAGGAAGAATCTTACACATTTGTGATAAACGACAGAGACGAAAGAGGTGCCGAAGCCCTTGGCCAGATAAAAGATAAGGCCACAAATTCCGTTGCAAACGCCATCGCCCAATCTGCGGATCACATTTTGAATTTTTTCAAAATCATGCGGGTCGAACTCGCATTTTACGTTGGTTCACTCAATCTTTACGATCAAATCACCAAGATTGGGGAACCAATTTGTTTTCCTGACGTCAAACCATCTGATGATCGCATTCACGACTTCGAAGATCTCTACGATATTTCTCTTGCACTTGTTAAGAAAGAAAAAGTAATCGGAAATGAAATTAACGCAGAAGGAAAAGCACTTATCATGATAACCGGCGCAAATCAGGGAGGAAAATCCACCTTTCTCAGAAGCATTGGCATTGCCCAGTTGATGATGCAGGCCGGATTATTCGTACCAGCGCAAAGATTCAGCGCGAATATTTCTAATGGGATATTCACACATTACAAACGCGAAGAAGATAAGAAGATGGATAGCGGTAAATTTGATGAAGAATTGAAAAGGATGGATAAAATTGTTAATTACCTTAAGTCTGATTCAATGGTACTGTTCAACGAATCCTTTTCCGCAACAAATGAAAGAGAAGGATCCGAAATAGCCCGACAAATAATCTCTGCGCTTATCGAAAAAAACATCAAAGTTTTCTTCGTTACCCACATGTACGAACTGGCTCACGAATTTTACAAAAACAAATCTGATGATTTTCTCTTCCTGAGAGCTGAAAGAAGCGAGAATGGAAACAGAACATTCAAGATTTTGAATGGAGAGCCCTTGCAAACAAGTTATGGCGTTGATCTATACAAAAAGATATTTGCCGATCAACGATCTTCAATTGAAGTTTAACCTTTTTTGAGCAAGATTTTTCCCACTTCTATAAGTGGGAGCATGTCACACTTACCGCGCTTCGCGCGACGAATGACTTTCGTCGCAAAGAAATTATGCCTATAACGGCAATCTAAACTTAATCCACATTTGTTCAAATTTAAATACAAAAAGGTCTATAATCTATATAGATATATCTTAATAGATATTTGGAGGTTTAATGTGAAAACCGCATACCCTATGTTGAAGATGATGCTTTTGAATTTTTTGTCTGAAAATAAAGCAGGTACAGGATACGATTTTTTAAAATACGCCAAAAAAAAAGGCATGCCGGCATCTGCCGGTACCGTTTATCCGCAATTGAGTGATCTGCTTGATAAAAAGTTGATAGATCAAAAAGTAATCGGAAGAAGGAAGTTATACAGTCTAACTCCCGAAGGAAATGATTTTGTGAAGCAATTAAGAGAAAATACGGACACAATCAAGATAATGATGCGGAAAATAGGAATAGTTGTGGGTGAAAAGAATCCTTCGATGCCGGAAGACATAAAGATTGCCGTAAAAAATTTGCTTTACGTGCTTTACGATCTCTCAAGTAAGGATTTCAACGGTAAGGTTAGCATGAAAGAAAGTTTAAAATTGACAGTTGAGGTTGAAGATATTTTAAGGAGGTTTTTAAATGGACAAGAAAAAAGCAATTGTTGTGAAAAATCTTAAGAAATATTTCAAAAGCGTGAAAGCCGTCGATGATATTTCTTTTGATGTGAATTACGGAGAGCTTTTTGCGCTGCTTGGACAAAATGGCGCCGGAAAAAGTACAACGATAAGAATTTTAACCAATCTTGCAGTCCCAACGAGTGGATACATAGAAGTCGCCGGGTACAACGTTTTAAAGGATCCGACAAATGTCAGAAAAAATATAGGACTTGTAGCCGAAAAGATAATACTCTATGACAATCTAACCGCTATGGAAAACATAGAATTTT
This sequence comes from bacterium, assembly GCA_021800445.1. GTDB lineage: Bacteria > Thermotogota > Thermotogae > Mesoaciditogales > Mesoaciditogaceae > Athalassotoga. The sequence continues at coordinate 91,804 of JAJYYZ010000001.1, forward strand.
TTGGAAGACTTTACGGTATGAAAGATACGGTTATAGAGGAAAACGCTCAAAAATTCCTAAAACTTTTTGATATATGGGATTTCAAGGATATGCTTATATCCAAAATGAGTACCGGCATGAAACAAAAGATAAACCTTGCAAGGGCACTTGTACCAGATCCGCAGATAATATTTCTTGACGAACCGACTTTAGGACTTGATCCTGTTTCGACAAAACACATAAGAGATTTCATAGTTGGTTTGAGAGGAGAAGGCAGGACGATCGTTTACACGACACATGTGCTTCACGACATTGAACTCATGAACGTCGACAAAGTCGCCATAATGCGAAAGGGTAAGATAGTATCAATAGGTTCTTTAAGTGACATAAAAAAGCACTTCAAAAAGGCTGAAATTGTTGAAATTGAAACAGACAGGATGCTTTCTCCAAATGAAGTGAAGGGAAAAATCCTCGATCAGGATGATGGGTATATGAAAATAGAAGTTGAAGATTTGAATCAATTTATGAAAGACATATCGAAGTTAAATGTCCAAATAAGGAGTTTTAAGTCACTTGAGCCTTCTCTTGAAGATATATACGTTGAGATATCTGAAGGAAACGATGTCGAAGAACAAAGCAAAATGGTAAACGTTAAGGAGTGAGACGAATGAGCATATGGGACATTGCGTGGAAGGATTTAAAGACATTTTTAAGAGGAAAAACAAGGGTCATTTTTTCGATTTTAATGCCAATTATAATGATGTTGATGCTTGGTTTCATTTTTCCTAAAACAGGCGGATCTTATTCCGGAAATATAGGAATCTACTCGCAAGATCTGATCTTCAACGCAAAAGTTGAGAAATTGCTGCCCGCGACCGCGACAAACAAGATGATTTTCTATAATTCCAAACAAGATCTTATCGATGCCCTTGCAAGTGGAAAGATAATGGTTGGCGCCGTGATACCGAAAGATTTTTCTTTATCAATAGCACTTAACAGACCTGTGACCATGGATGTCATACCAAGCCCTGCAAACCCTCAAGCGGGTATAATGATGGGACAGATGCTTGTTGGAATGTTCGGACAAGAAGGTGCCAGCAACGTCAAGCAAAATGTGCAATCTAACCTTATCAACGCGGATGGGACGCCATTTAACTATTACGATTTTACAGTTCCGGGATTGATGGCCATGATCGCCATAATGAGCGTCATGACAGGACTCGCCTCGGCCATAACCCGTGAAAGAGAACTTGGAACCTTAGACGGTGTTATGGTTACACCTATAAGCCGTGGAAGTATTGTCATCGGTAAAGTGCTTGCACAGACCATAAGAGGGTTTGTAACCGCCATGATAATTCTTGCGATCTCATGGCTATTCTTTGGAGTTCACTTCACGGGCATATCGCTGCTGTGGACGATCTTCTTACTTTTGTTGGGCACATTCAGTTTCATAGGAGTAGGGGTTATGATAACGGCTGCCATGAAAGAACAGGAAACTGCCATGATAACGATGACGACGATAACCTTTCCAATGATGTTTTTCTCGGGCGTTTTCTTTCCGATTCAGCAAATGCCTCAGATGATGCAATACATAGCCTATATTTTCCCTCTTACCTATGCGGCGGACGCGCTTAGAAATGTGATAACCTTGAACGTTGGATGGAATTTCATATGGCTCGATGTGGTTATCCTTGCTGGCTTTGCAGTTGTAACATCTCTGGTTGCAACATTCACATTCCAAAAATTGACACAGGATTAGTTTCGAGTGAGTGAAAACAGAGAAAAAGTGATTAGATTAGGGATTGAAAAGCAGCATATGGCAATAGATTATGAACTCAAGAATTACGAGTTGAAGTGAGAGTACTCAAAAAGGAATTTAGATTCGATAAATTTGTATGACTTGAAAATAGGTTTGTTATGATATAATTTAGATATCCAATTTTGAAGGGAGGAAACTTCTGGTTTTTCAGAGGATTAGCATGAGCGTTAAGGCCGGACAGATTGTTGAAGGAACAGTTACAGCTATAAAAAACTTCGGTGTTTTCGTCAAAGTCGAAGGTGAAGGAGAGGGATTGGTTCACGTTTCTAAGATAGCCAGTGGCTATGTGAAGGATCCCGGTGAATACCTGAATGTTGGACAAAAGGTAAAAGTAAAAGTGTTAAGTGTGGGAGAAAATGGAAAGATGGATCTTTCCATAAAAGATGCCGGTGAGGTCATAAAAAAGAAAGACGCATCTCAGCCGAAGGACAAAGAAGACAAGCAAAGCGATTTTGAGCAAAAAATGTCCAAATACCTGAAGGAAAGCCAACAAAAATCAAGCGATTTGAAAAAAAGATCTGACAGGTACGGTTAAAATTAATCTAAAATCAATCGAGGGCGTGCTGTAAAATGTACGTCCCCTTTTGTTTCATGAAGATCGAATCCAAAGAACGCAGATCCCGATCCGGTCATCAAAATAAACTCTTTATCTTTAAGATATGCCTTCGCTTGAGAAGTTATCTCCGGATGAGTTTGTTCTGCCAGGACTTGAAAGGTGTTGTAAAGATTTGAAGAAATTTTTTTTCGATCCACGGTTTTTATCCCCGCGTAAAGTTCGTAAGGATCTCCTATTTTTCCGCAAAGATTCATCTCATCGACAAGTTCGTACATCTTCTTCGTCGAAAATCCAACCTGTGGAATGTAAAGATCCATTTTAAGGTTAAGCGGATCAAGTTTATGGATTTTTTCTCCGACTCCTTCAACAACAGCACAACCCCCTTCCACAAAAAAAGGCACATCGCTGCCTATCAACCTTGCCATTTCCATGATATCTGAAATTTTTTCACTCTCGCACAAATACCATAACAGCGCTGCCGCATCGGCACTACCACCGCCAAGCCCCGAAGGAGACGGGATGTGCTTTTCAAGTCTGATCTTTAACTTTGACCGTATGCCGGTTATCCTTTCAAAAATATCCATGGTTTTGAAAAGTGTATTTGAACTGTCCCATGGCAAATTAATGTTAGATGAAAATGTTGTTTCATCACTTTCCTCTACTTCCAAAAGATCGTAAAGAGATATGTTGTGCATAAGCGAAATTATATCGTGAAATCCATCATCTCTTTTTGAAAGTACAGAAAGGTACAAATTGACTTTTGCGTAAGCTTTTGCAATCATGAGAAATGCCCCATCGCGAGGATGGGGCGATTTTTCACTTCCATCTCAGAATGAGTTGTTTTGCAGCCCTTACATCGTCGAGTCGCCTTACCGGCGTAATGTGAGGCGCTTCTTGAAGAAGTTTTGGATTTTCTTTTGCTTCTTTCGCTATTTTTTCAACAATTTCGACGAATTTATCAAGGGTCATCTTTGATTCTGTTTCTGTCGGCTCTATCATAAGGTCTTCATGAACTATCAACGGGAAGTACACCGTTGGCGGATGGACACCGTAATCCAACATTCTTTTCACGAAATCCAAAGCCTTAACTCCATAACCCAGCAAGGGTTCCGTCGTTGCAACGAATTCGTGCATGCATGGTTTTGTATCGTAAGGCACTTCGAGCGTCTTGGAAATTTTTGCCCTTAGATAATTGGCATTTAAGACTGCCATTTCGCTTGCACGTTTAAGCCCATCTCCTCCCATCGTCAAAATGTAAGCATATGCCCTGACAAGTACCGAAAAATTCCCATAGAAACTTCTAACGCGTCCTATGGTGTTTTTATGTGAATAGTCAAGAAAATACTTTTCATCCTTTTTACCGACAGTCGGAACAGGAAGAAAACTTTCGAGAAATTTTTTCACACCTATCGGTCCGGCGCCGGGACCTCCCATTCCATGAGGAGTGGAAAAAGTTTTGTGCAAGTTGAAGTGAACCACATCGAATCCGAGATCTCCCGGTCTTGCCTTTCCCATTATAGCGTTGAAGTTTGCACCATCGTAGTAAAGCAAGCCTCCGGCATCGTGTATTATCTTGGATATTTGAAGCACATTTTCATCAAAAAGTCCAAGTGTATTGGGATTTGTAAGCATTATTCCGGCAGTGTGAGGATTGACGATTTTTTTTAACTCGTCTATATCGACCATTCCATTTTTGTCTGATTTTATTTCAATTGCCTTATACCCGTTCATCGTTGCAGTTGCGGGATTTGTACCGTGTGCAGAATCTGGTATTATCATTTCATCTCTTTCAAAGTCCTTTTTGTGTTCGTGGTATGCACGTATAACGGCAACTCCCGTGTATTCTCCGTGAGCACCCGCGGCAGGTTGTAACGTCATGGCATCCATCCCGCTCATGATTTTTAACGCTTCTTGAAGATTGTACATCAATTCGAGAGCGCCTTGAACTGTATTCTCATCCTGATAAGGATGTATCTTTGAGAAGCCATCAAAAGCAGCCGCAGATTCGTTTAGTTTGGGATTGTACTTCATCGTGCATGAACCAAGCGGATAAAAACCGATATCTACGGCATAATTCAACCTTGAAAGGTTTGTGTAATGTCTTACAACGTCTCCTTCTGTGAGTTCAGGAAGTTTTGGAGGTACAGCTCTTTTGAATTCATCAGATAAATTGTAACTGTCAACATCCAATTTGGGTGGTATAAAGCCTCTTCTTCCGGCTGTGGAAATTTCAAATATCAATTCCATATCACATCACCTCCAAAACGGAGATCAATTTTTCAATTTCTTCCGATGTGTTTGATTCTGTTGCACAAAAGAGTACATGTCCTTTCATGCTATCATTGGCCTTCGAAAGATCGAGAGGCCCTATGATTCCATTTTTGAAAAGCACTTTTTTCATCTTCGAAATATCGAGATCGGTTTTAACGACAAATTCGTTGAAAAATTCTCCGGAGAATGCACGAACGAAATGACCGGTCTTTTCAAGACGCTTAAGTAAATAATGAGATTTGGAAATGTTCAATTCTCCTATCTCCTTCAAGCCTTTCGGCCCAACGAGAGAAAGATATATCGAAGCGTAAAGTGTTCCAAGTGCATGATTCGAACATATGTTAGACGTAGCCTTTTCACGTCTTATATGCTGTTCCCTTGCCTGAAGTGTCATGACAAAACCACGTTTACCGTCAACATCGACAGTTTCTCCAATTATTCTGCCAGGCATTGTTCTTACAAATTTCGTATCTTCCCTGATCGCAAAAAATCCAAACGAAGGTCCTCCAAAATTCATAGATATTCCAAGAGTTTGTCCGTCTCCGACCACAACATCCGCACCAAGTTTCCCGGGCGCTTCCAGTATGCCCAAACTTATAGGATTCGAAACGACTATAAGAATGACATCCTTCGAAATTCCTCTTATCGACTTAAGATCCTCTATTACTCCGTAAAAATTCGGATATTGAACGACAACGCATGATGTTTTATCGTCTATTTTTGATTTCAAATCCTTCAAAGAAATCTTACCATCGGAATCATGTGAAATCTTTTCGATTTCTATCTTCGGTCCCGCAACGTAAGTTTTCACGGTTTCAATGTATTCCGGATGTATTGTGTCCGCCACAAGCATTCTATATTTTTGCGTGTACCTTGAAGCCATCAAAACCGCTTCGGCCAAAGATGATGCGCCATCGTACATCGACGCATTTGCTATTCCCATGCCCGTGATCTCACATATCATCGTCTGAAATTCAAACAGTGATTGAAGTGTTCCTTGAGAAACTTCAGCCTGATAAGGTGTGTAGGCAGTGTAAAAATCACCTCTTGAGGCTATTTGATTGACAGCCGAAGGTATCACATGGTTGTATATGCCACCTCCGATGAAAAATGCATACTTATCAGCACTTGCATTCGTAAGTGCCATTTTTCTCAGCTTTGACAAAACGTTGAACTCGTCCATTCCGTTTGGGAGATCAATTGAATTTATGACTTTTTCCGAAGGTATAGTTGAAAACAAAGATTCAACGTTTTCAACATCTATCGTTTCAAGCATTTCTTTCAAATCTTGATCTGTATGTGGAATATACGGTTCCATCTGAATTCCTCCTTTTTAGATTCCGAATCTCCGATCCTGAGGGATCGGAATCAAAGATGGTTCACATCTAAAATCGATCAAGCATAAATCAACGTGTTTCATCGACGAATTTATCGTACGCTGTTTTATCAAGTAAAGCGTCAAATTCTTTTGGATTAGAAGCCTCTATTTTTGCGATCCATCCGTCACCTTCAGCCGATTTGTTTATCAATTCGGGAGTGGTTTCAAGTGCTTTGTTAACTTCGACAACTTTTCCGCTTAAAGGTGCATAAACATCGCTTGCCGATTTGACTGATTCAACCGAACAAAGCATTTCTCCGGCTTTAACGGTTTTTCCAACGTCCGGCAGGTTGACGTAAACAACGTCTCCCAATTGATTCTGAGCATGATTTGATATTCCAATTGTTGCAATCTTCCCTTTCAGTTCAGCCCATTCGTGAGTTTTTAAGTACTTCTTCATTTTTGTTACCTCCTGAATTATTTAGATTTAACGCTTCCTCTGTAAAAAGGCGTTTTTATAACAGTTGCTTTTATTTTCTTACCATGAATATCCACGGATAAATTATTTCCCGTTTTGGAATGATCGACATCAACATAACCAAGTGCGAGCGATCTGTTAAGAGTCGGCGATTTTGTCCCACTTGTGATATGACCTACCTTTTGATCTTCTGAAAAGATCTCGTATCCGTGCCTTGCTATGCCACCATCTATTTCGAGACCTCTTAATCTTTTGGTCACACCTTTTTCTTTTTGCCTTTCAAGTACTTCTTTTCCATTGAAAGACGACTTTGTGAAATCAACGGCCCAGCCAAGACCGGCCTCAAGCGGCGTTGTCGTATCATCTATGTCATTACCGTAAAGCATGTAACATGCCTCAAACCTTAAGGTATCTCTTGCACCCAACCCACACGGCTTGACATCGTTGTTTCCTATTTCGATTAATTTTCTCCACATCGCAATTGCCGCTATTGGATCGAAATACAATTCAAAACCATCTTCTCCTGTGTATCCCGTTCTTGACACTATGCAGTTTATGCCGTTAATTTGTCCTGTCGTGAAAGTATAAAAGGATATCTTCGATAGATCGACTCCTGAAACTTTTTTCAAAATTTTTTCTGCCGTTGGCCCTTGAAAAGCTATTTGGGCATAATTATTCGAAACATTTTCTATTTTCACGCGATAATGCCGCTTTTGAGATTTAATCCATTCGTAATCTTTGTCGGTATTCGAAGCATTTACCACAAGAAGCACTTTTGTGTCTGAGAATTTGTAAGCGAGCAGATCATCGACTATCGTTGCATTTTCATAGCACATAGGGCTGTAACATATCTCTCCGTTTTTAAGTTTCGAAATGGAATTCGTTATGAGGTTATCGACAAATGGTACTGAATCAACATCTTCAATCAAGATTTCTCCCATATGAGAGACATCAAAAATTCCTGCTTTTTCTCTAACCGATCTGTGCTCTTCGATTATCGAGGTGTATTGAAGTGGCATTTCCCAACCACCAAATTCAACCAACTTGGCTCCCAATCTTTTGTGCTCAGACCATAGCGGTGTTTTCTTCAATTCCATGATCTTACCTCCTCACACTCTATATGCAAATTTCAAAACAGACTTCCAATTTCGAAGTCGATCGTAAATTCATTTTTTTTCGCCAAAAGGTACTCTCCGTTTTTAATGGAGATCCATCCGCCACCAGGTGGCTCAGTTGAAATTGAAAGCGAATTTTTACATGACTTGTAAAAAAGCGTGTGATAATTATCATCAACCTTTTTGACATATCTCCAGCCCATAAGCATTTCATCGTTGACAATTATGGCATTCAAAGACGTGTATTTGTCTTCTGAAATGTCTATCAAGGATTTAACCGTTCTTCTTACCGATTCAAGGAGATCTTTATCTTTCAAATTTTCAATGAACATTTTAGCGTAAAACTGCGTGTCTATTTCATCCTTCCTTTTCGATTTTGAAAGGTTGTAGATTGTTCCATTGTGCGCGAAAGACCATATTTTGCCTTTTTCATTATATACGAAAGGATGAGAAAATAAAACATTTGCTTTCCCAAAACTTGCTTTTCTTGCATGTAAAAGCGCAGATTTAGCAATTTCATCGATCTTTCCGTTTTCCCATATTGGCTTTGAACTTTTCTTTATTGAAAACTCTTCATCGTTGTAACATACACCGCCCCACCCGTCACCATGCGGTGCATCTTTTCCGCGAAGAGCCTGTGCCTTTAAAATTTCAAAATAAGGTGTAACAGATTTACCTTCCGTTGAGATAAAACCCACCATTCTGCACATCTTTTACTCCTTATGCTTTTTAATTTCATCAAGGAGAGATTTGGCTTCTTCTAATTCTTCGACCTTAACAAGTAATTCTTTAGGACCACTTTCTCCAAATATGACAGATCCACCGTAAGGAACAGTTGAATCTCGAATCTTGGCTTCAATTCCGTTTTCTTCAAGAAAACCTCTTGCTATTTCTGCCGAAGTACCATTTTCAAAGATATCTAGCACACTCCATTCTGTTTTTTTCATGGTCGCTTCCTTTCAAAAATATATACACAAAGAAATGATACCACAAAAATAAAGAGGTCGAACACGGCCTCTTAAAAATGGACGGTGGGAAAAGTCAATTTATATGCATATATACAGGGTATCCTACCCTTCACTTTGATAGACATTCGATATTTGAAGTATGTTTAGTTTATCCCCAAGTAAGCATGCCTTATACCGGCATTTACAAGCAAATCTTTCCCATTCCCTTCAAGAACTATTTTACCCGTTTCAAGCACATATGCGTAATCGGAATTTGCAAGGGCCATCGATGCGTTCTGTTCGACAAGCAAAATTGTTTTACCTTCTGTTTTTATTTTGTTTATGACATCAAAAACCATTTTGACAAGCAATGGTGCAAGGCCAAGAGATGGTTCGTCCATCAGAAGTATTTCTGGATTACCCATCAAAGCCCTCCCTATGGCTAACATCTGCTGCTCACCACCAGAAAGGGTACCTCCGGCTTGTTTTAATCTCTCTTTTATCCTTGGAAATAACCCAAGTACGAGATCAAAGTCACGCTTTATGTCGGCGTCTTTTCTTCCGAACGATCCTATCATGAGATTTTCTTGAACCGTAAGATTCGGAAAGATTTTTCTGCCTTCCGGAACGAGCACTATGCCATTTTTAACGATTTCATCTGTCCTCGTTTTTGTTATATCTTTTCCCTTGTAAGAAATTTTCCCCTTTTTAGAGGTCACGATATTCATTATCGCGTTCAAAGTTGAACTTTTTCCGGCACCGTTAGCGCCTATGAGCGTTACCAATTTCCCTTTTTCAACGCTCAAATCTATTCCTTTTATGGCATTTATTGCGCCGTAATGGACTTTTAGACTTTCTACTTTGAGAATTTCATACATATACCTCATCTCCAAGATAGGCTTCTATGACTTTTTTGTCATTTTGGACTGCTTCCGGATTTCCATGAGATATAAGTTTACCGTAATCAAGCACGTATATCCTTTCGCATATGTTCATGACGAATTTCATATCATGTTCTATAAGTAAAATTGTCAGAGAAAAATCCTTCATGATTTTTCTTATGGATTCAAGCAATACCTGACTTTCTTGTGGATTCATGCCCGCGGCTGGTTCATCAAGGATCAACAAAGTTGGATTTGTGGCTAAAGCACGTGCGATTTCAAGTTTTCTTTGTTGTCCGTACGGCAATGCGGAGGCCTTAAAGTCGGCATATTTTTGAAGTTCCATTTTTCCAAGCAAATCAAAGGCTTTTGCTTTCATCACTTTTTCAATTTTGACGTAATCGGGAGTTTTAAGAATTGCGCTGAAAAGCCAGGGTCTCCATAGCGATTTGGGATATTTTTTAGGATCATGTGTGTGAAGAAAATTGAGTGCCTTTCTATTTGTGAAATACGAGTGCTGACCAACCATGATGTTTTCAAGAACGGTCATATCCGAGAAAAGCCTTATATTCTGAAAAGTTCTTGCAATTCCTATCTGATTTATCAATTGCGGTTTAAGTCCTGTTATATCTATGCCTTTGAAAACGATTTTGCCGGCGGTCGGTTTGTATATTCCCGTTATTATGTTAAAGATGGTCGTTTTTCCGGCACCGTTTGGTCCGATAAGGCCAACGAGTTCACCTTTGTTTATGTACATTGAGAAATCATCGACTGCCGTAAGGCCTCCGAATTTTATGGTTATTTTATCCATATCCAAAATATTTTCAGCCATTTTCATCACCAACTCTTGTTTTGAAGAAAGCGTATATGTTTTGCCAACTTAACTCCGATTTTCCCATCAACCCTCTTCTCCAGAAAATCATGACAAATATGAAGATAACCGAAAGCAAAAGCATGCTCATTCCCGGAACTCCGGGTATTGTCAATCCAAAAAGGTTCACGTTTGATTCAAACATCCTAAGCCATTGTGATACAAAAGCAAAAAATATCGCTCCAATTATCGCTCCAGATACGCTGCCCAATCCGCCAATGACGATCATTATGAGCACGTAAAAAGTAAGCATCACGCCAAGGCTTGTAGGTCTTGGATCAAGGGTCGTTATCCAATGAGCATAAAGCGAACCGGAAATACCCGCAAAAAATCCACTTACGACAAAAGCCATCATCTGATGCCAGAACACATCTATTCCCATAACCTTAGCCGCCATAGGATCTTCAGATATCGCCCTGAGCGCTCTTCCGTAACTGCTGAATTTCAAACTTCCCACGACGATGACCGTCACAAATAACCATCCCCATGCCCACCATACAGTTGTGTATGAATTTATACCCTTAAGACCAAGTGTTCCATTTGTCAGTCCGTAAAAATTTTGTATGAGAATTCTTATTATCTCGGCAAAAGCCAAAGTTGCTATTGCAAAATAATCGCCTGTTAACCTGAGCGATGGATATCCTATCAAAAAAGCGAAAAAGGCCGCAACAAGTCCACCTATGATTGTTGCGGGCAGAAAGCCTATCTGTATGCTGTTCAGAGGCCATATCAGAGGTTGAATGAAAAATGACATCTGCTTTTGCTGGATTGAAAGCGTTAAAAGTGCGGATGTGTAAGCACCTATGGCTATAAATCCTGCTTGGCCAAGCGAAAAGATACCGGTTACCCCGTTGACAAGGGTGTAACTCACGGCCATAATACCGTAGATGGCTATCAACGTTATGATTCTTGACCAGTAATCTCCAAAAATACTCGCGTTTGCAAGAAAGAAATAAATACCCACCAAAAAAACAATTGTCAGCATCACGTTAACTTTAAAAGATAATTTCTTCATGTCATCAAACCTTCTGTTCCGAATATATTTTGAATATGCCCGTTGGTCTGAACATCAAAATTATCACAAGTGTGACGTACGCAAAAACATCTCTGTATCCTGCCAGATTGGGAAAGAAACCGACAAGCATGATCTCCAAAAATCCAAGCAAAAAACCTCCGACAATTGCTCCTTGAATAGATCCTATTCCTCCGATGACCGCCGCTACAAATGCTTTTAGACCTGGCGTAAAACCCATGTAAGGTTGGACTTGTGGATATTTCATTGCCCACAGAATACCTGCAACCGCAGCAAAAGATGATCCAACTATGAAAGTTATGCTTATAACGTTGTTCACATTTGCACCCATAAGACTTGTTGTGGGTATATCAACGGATATGGCCCGCATTGCAAGTCCTGTTTTTGTTTTGTAAAGCAACCACCATAAAAACAGAAAAAGCAAAACCGTAACGATAATGGTTATGAATGTAAGCACCGGAATTCTTGTTTTTCCAATTATGATAACATCGGAAAACATCTTCGGATAAACGTTGAATGATTTAGGAATGCCTCCAAAAACAACGACCGCAAAACTTTCAAGGAAAAAAGACATTCCTATTGCCGTTATCAAAGATGAAATTCTCGGAGCATTTCTTAACGGTCTGTACGCTATCTTCTCTATCGAGTAACCAAGCAAACCCGTTATGAATATGGCAAACAAGAAACCTAACCACCAAGGTAAAAGTAAAAGTGTAATTGCGTAAAAGGCAAAATACGTTCCCATCATGAAGATATCACCATGAGCGAAGTTTATAAGTCTCAATATGCCATAAACCATTGTGTACCCGACCGCTATCAAAGCGTAAAGGCCTCCCAGTGCAAGACTGTTAAAAAAATTTTGAATCAATGCATTCACACTTGCATCCAAAGTTAATCACCCCATTGAATTCAAAAAGAGGGGAAACACTCCCCTCTTATGGATTTATAGTTGTAACATATGTGAACTGGCTGTTCACAACTTCATTTATGACGGCAGATTTAACCGCGTTGCCGTCATCGCCTATTGTTATATAGCCGGTGGCGCCTTCAAAATTCTTCGTGCTTCTTATAGCCGCGTTTATTTTGGCCGGATCCGTTGAACCTGCTCGTTCTATGGCGTTTAACATGACAAGATACGTGTCAAATCCAAGGGCTGCAAGGGCAGATGGAGAAGTGTGGTAAAGTGCCTCATATTTTGCGACGAATTCCTGTCCCATTTTCGTTGCAGGATGATCCGCGTTGAAGTGAGAAGTGTAGTAAAGTCCATTAACAGCACTTCCTCCTATTTTAATAAGTTCTGGCGCTTCAGCACCATCACCGGCCAAAAATGGCCCCGTATATCCAAGTTGTCTTGCCTGCTTTGCCATAAGGGCAATTTCAGGGTAATAACCAGAGATGTATATAACGTCAGGATTATGGCTGAGAGCGTCTGTAAGTTGGGCACTGAAATCCTGATCTCCTGACTGGTAATATTCTTTGTAAACTGTACCTCCACCAGCGGTGAAATCTTTTACGAAGAAGTTCGAAAGTCCCACACTGTAATCTTGAGCAACATCTGTGAAAACGGCAGCCGTTTTAGCCTTCAAATTGTTGAGTGCAAAGATGGCAGCAACATGTCCTTGGAAAGGATCGATGAAACACACCCTTGAGACGAATTTTTTCCCCTGAGTCACAAGCGGATTTGTAGAAGCCGGCGAAAGTAATGGTATCCCCGCTTTTTCTGCCACAGCACCGCCCGCCAAAGTATTTGAACTTGCAACTTCTCCTAAAATACCCACAACGCCGTTAAGATTTATGAGCCTACTGACGACATTCGCCGCTTCGGTTTTGTCCGATCTGTTATCCGCAAGAATCAGTTCAACTTTCATTCCAAGCACGGTTGGAAACATTTGATTTGCAATCTCTATCCCCTGATAGACCATCTGTCCAAAGGATGCTATGCCACCAGTCATTGGCAAAGCGACACCGATCTTTACGGTTCCTTCAGAGAAAGACAAAACGGAAAAAAATATCAGACCAACCAGCAACACAAAACATATTTTTTTCATCCGACTACCTCCCTTATGGTAATATTTTGTATCAATTTTATACTGTAAAAGTCATTTTGTCAATCTTTTGTGTTAATTCTTATTTTAAAATTAACTTTTAAGAAATATAAATAAGGCCTTCAATGTGATCTAGTTGTTTCTCAAATTTGTGATATAATTCACTTAAATGAATACAGGAGGTGTAAAAAATGTCAAAAGACGTGAAAACCGTGATGGCAATACTCATAGAAAACAGAAGAGAAACGACGGATCAGGTTCAAAAGGTTTTAACCGGCTGGGGATGTATAATAAAAACGCGCCTCGGAATTCACGATGGCGTGTTAGACAATTGTTCTGACAAAGGCCTTTTGATACTTGAACTCGTCGGTACAAAGGATCAGCACGAAGAATTGAAAAGAAAATTAAATCTTTTCAAAGGAGTTAAAGCAGAATACATGACTTTGTCCATTGAGTGACATGCTCCCACCACTTATAAAAGTTGGAGAATTCTCGCTTAAAAGAGCGTTAAAAGGGCGGCATATAAGCCGCCCTGATGTGACATGCTCCCACCACTTATAGAAGTGGGGGGGCTTCTCGCTCAATAGCACCTCTGTGCTAAGTATCAACGAGCTATCCCCGTGTGCCCCACGGTTCTCAAATTCATGACTAATCATGATACTGAATATATTTTAGCACCGTAGAAAGAAAATGTCAAGACGTTATAATAATAAGACAAAAGAGCAATTCATCTCACCACTTATAGAAGTGGGAGATGAATTGCTTAAAAAGGGTTAAATTCTACCAAGAATCATTATGGATATTATCAAACCGTATATGGCGACTCCTTCGGCAAGACCTACGTATATTAACGTTCTTCCCAACATTTCAGGTTTCTCACTTATAGCACCTATACCTGCGGCTCCGGCTATACCAACGCCTATACCTGCACCTATGGCCGCAAGACCGGTGGATAAACCCGCACCAAGTAAACCCAGACCTACACCGTTGCTTACAATTGTCGAAGTTGCGGCTGCAGTCGTAGCAGCCAGTGCACGGCCATCTGGAATCATGGAAAGCAAGGCTATAAGACTAAAAGTTATCACCGAACCCATGTTCATTCCAAGAATCCCTTTTCCTACCTTAACTGGAGACGAGATTTTTTTCATAACCTTTTTGCTCGTCAAGATTATTCCCAACACGATCGTTGTTGCTATAACGACAGTTATCAATGCAACAGATACTGACATCAAGATATCCTCCTTTCGAAATATAAAACTTCAAACTCTTTTTTCCTCTTTAAAAGAAAATGGATGGAACTCTCTTCCGCTTGCTTCGAAAAACTTTGTGAAGAATTCGTAATACGTCAACCTTAAACTCTGTATGAAGACCACAAGTCCTTCGAGCCCTACGAGTATCAATTGTCCCATCAAAAAGATCAGGATCGACCAGACATCTCCACCCTTTGCGGGTAAAACCATAAGCGTCATTATCCAAAACGCTTCAAACAACGCTTCATGTGTCAGAGCAAAGGCAGCCAACCTGACGTACGATATGGCATTGCTTAAAAAAGATATCAACGTATCGAACATGCCAAAGCCAGTTTCAACCCAAAAACCTTCACCAAGTTTGATCTTTTCTCTGGATACGATCTGTCCAAGCGGCCTTTTAAGCAACATTACAACAAGGCTTACCATTATGAGTATCACGACTAAAGTCATGTAAGGTACCTTTCCTTCAAATAGATAAAAGGATACAGCTGTAACTGCCGGCCAGTAAAAGACAAGTCCCGCTATGCCTTCCGGAGAAAAGAGCGCCTTTTCCCAGTTTCGTTGTTTGAATCCATTTATTATGTTTAAGATCATTCCAAAACTTATCATTCCGATTCCAAAATATATGCCGACTATCATCAATTGGTTTATCTGAATTATAGGCCTTAGCCATATGGCAGGCATCCATTCAAAGCCAAAGATAGATCCGTACATGAAACCGAAAAAGATAGACGCAGATGCGGCGCTCATCATAACGGTGCCAAATTGCTTTGAGCCTCTTTTGTACATGAAATACCCAAACAAGAAAAGAATCGCGCCGTGGCCAATATCTCCAAGCATGAATCCAAACATGAAGGTGAAAAACGCCGCGATAAAAGGAGTAGGATCTATTTCACCGTAAGATGGCGTCCCGAACATTTTCGTCACAAATTCAAATCCCTTTAGCCATCCTCCTCTGTTTTCAATCTTAACCGGAACTTCTATCCGTTTTGTTTTCATGATCTTTTCGGCTGATTCATTTACCATAAGCACATCTTCATCGATCTTTTGATCGAATTTTTTAACCTCTTTTGATGGCATCCAGCCATTCAAAAGATAAAGGTTTCCGGTAGAAGCCGAAAAGGACTGAAGATCGTATATTCTCTTGTGAGAAATGATAAGTGGGTAATACTTATCTACGAATGCTTTGTTGGAATACAAAACCTTCTTTATCGCGAGATCGCTTTCGTTAACCGAAATTTTTGTCACTTCTATCAGTGCTTCTATTTTCGCCTTTACCTCTTTTGGAGTTCCTGTGTAATCAACTGGCAAAACATCTTCTTCAAAATATGCGGATTGCAGAATCTGCCTTGCCTCTTCTTCAAAGTCGGGAGTGGTAAAAACAAATATCCATGAATTATCTCGATCTCTGTTTACCTCGAGAATGAGGATAGGATCTTTAAGCGAAGATTCTATAAGATTTTCGTAGTTTCTTATCGGTACCCTTCCAAAAATCAATTTTATCCTGTTTATCTCCGTCAAATTTTCAAGATCGATGTTAAGATTTACAAGTACATTCACATGAAAGAGCACATTTTGATAATCAGAAAGTTTCTTCATCTGATCGTTTTTCCTGTTGAAAAAAGTCTTTATGCCTTCGTTCATAAGCTTTAATTTCTTTTGAAGGTCATTTATGTGCAAAGGTTCATCAAGATTTATCTCGTTTTGATCGAATGGAGGCACGTATTCGGTCATCTTAAGAAAATTCGTCATCTCGGTGTAAAGTTCGCGGTAAGGATTATCGATCTGTGTTTTTAAAAGGTCAGAAGTAACAGTTTCACCCATAATTTCTTTCATATCATGTGGTTCAAAAGATTCTGACGATATGAGATCGAGGTCGTTTTTTTCTATTTTTTCACGTGGAGCAACAAAAGTTACATTTTCCATTTTAGCGACTGCCATGCCAACACCTCAAAATTCGTTTATTAACCTCTCTTTTATTTCTTCGACTTTCAGTCCATACCTTACACCTTCTGTTATCGTAGACAAATCCATTATTTCATATTCTTTAAGTAAAAAGTAATGAAAATAAACGGCAATTGAAAAATTACCGAGTTTTGTTATTGATTCTCTTGCTTTACGTTGAAGAAATCTTCTCTCGGCAAGGGTTATCCTATCGATAAAATTGTCCTCACTCATATCTTTGAATATCTCCGCGTAAGGGCCTGCTTTCAAAACGTCAAGCATCTCTTTTATTTCTTTAGCATCACACATGGCGTGCAAATCATCGGGTTTGAGTCTGAAATGAAAAGATAGCAATGAATTGTAGAGTTCTTCGGGTTTAAGATCGTAAAAAGCCTTTGCGCGGGCTATTCTTTCTATATCTATCATATCCGCTCTTTCGCCTGTCAGTTCTTTAACGACAACTTGATCTTTCGTGCCTAAATTCTTCGATGCACTAATTATCTTTGAAAAAAGCCAACCATCGATGGCATTTTCGAGCACGGCTATAAGGTTAACAGCGGTACTTTTTTTGTAACTCGAAAAGACATTCCTCACAACTTCTTGATATGAAGTTCCGGCGAGATTATCCAGCACTTCATCTTGATTTTTTGAGTTTGAAATTTTAACCGGATCTATCGTTGCTCTTTCTCCGAGATTGAAAAAGATCTTCTTCGATTCTTCAACCTTTATTTCTTTCCGATTGATGAAATTTCTTAGCGCAAGTTTTAAATTCTCAACTTCATACCTGTAAAAAAGCAAGTGCATGAAATCTTTGTCAAAGGTCACGAAAAAAGTGAAGATTTTCTTCATATCTTTAAGCAGATCCTCTTGAAGTAAATTTTCGAGATCCCTTCTGTGGATTTCATCGGGATTAAGATTTCCCATGGTATCTGAATACATCTTTGTACTTTGAATGTAACTCACAACATCACGAACGGCCTTTTGATTAACCAAATTTTTATAATCTTCAGGTGTTAAAAGTTCACTTGACAGCGCGTAAAGTTTTGCCGATACGCCTGCATATTTAACAAAACCTATCATATTGGCCTCCGAAAAATCACATAAACATTATATCACTTATTTTTTGGTGCTTCAAATCTGCGAATTTTTGAGATGATCATTTTCATTTCATTCCTCCCGAAAAAGAAAAGCATGACAAGAAATATTACGATCTCAAGGATATATTTCGGAAGAGACGGCATTTTAGAAAATGGTATCAGAAAAACAATCACGTAAACAAAAGATGTTAAGGTGGGCAAAATGGTTTTTATGGAGAAAAAACTGCCCATTTTGAATTCAAAATCAAGATCATACAAGATTAAAAACAGCAACAGAAATGAGACTATACTCGAAGACGCCGCTATTCCGGCCTGTTTAAATGGCATCATCAATATCCAGTCCAAGTACGCGTTTACGAAAAGCATAGGAATACTTATCAAAGCAAGACGTATGGTCTTTTTTTGCGCTATGTAAATGTTGCCAAGTATGCCTGTCAATGGAACGGTTATTATCATCGTCGAGTAGGCGATAAGAGCGACCGATGTCATTGCCGTCGATTCGACCGTGAAAGCGCCTCTCTGGTATATTATCCTGACTATGATATCTGAGGCAACTATCGTGAATGCCGTTATCGGGGCAAGGATCTTTACAAGTGATTCCACCATCATGCGCGTTTTTTTCAAAATTGCTTTTTTGTCAAATATGGCAGCGCTCTCTGAGATACTCGTCAAAGAAGATGTCACAATTCCCGCCGTCATGATGCCGTTTATCATTCCCACAATCGTGAAAGAATAGTTCAGCGCAGAAACACTTCCAACGGCAAGGCCAGACGCGAATGCTCTATCTACAACGCCATTTATCGTTGCAACGGCAGATGATAAAAAAAGAGGGGCGGCAAAGTAAAAGGTCTTTCTCGTAAGATTTTTTGAAAATTTTCCGAAGGGGAAATTACCCCATATCTTTCTACTGTAAAAGTACGCCACAAATCCTATCGCACCGGTTCCAAACTCCAAAGAAATAGCGTAAGCGCCTTCTTTCATGAATGGTGCAAAAACAAGCAAAGCGGGAATTAAAAATAAATTCGTTGAGAATTGCGCTATCGAGTATTGAAAAAACATCCTTTCAGCCCTTAAAAAAGCGCCAAAAAGGTTAGACCATCCATTTAACAAAGGCAAAAGTGAATAAATTCTGAGATAATTTTCCGCCAGGCCAAGTTGATCGCCGCTAAAGCCGGGTGCGAAAACCTTCATGTAAACATTGGGGAAAACAGCAAGCGTGATCCCGAAAAGTATCAAAAAAAGAGATGTGAAAGTTAAAAGTCCCTTCGCGTAAGACTCGGCCACCGCTTCGCCGTGCTTTTTCTCTTCGATATAAATCGGTATCGCTATTGATGCAAAAGCACCGGCGATTATGCCGGCAACGATATCTGTCGGTCCAAGCGCTATTATAACCGCGTCGTATCCGCTGCTCGTACCGAATAACATGCCGGCAAGCAGTTGTCTTACAAAGCCGAGCAATTTAGAGGCCGCAACGAAAACGGTGATCCAAAACGTACCTGAGATTATATCTTGAGACGTCATTTGTTTATTCATCTTTTTATCCTTGATTATTCAACATTCAACAAAAACATGTTTATTTTACCATACATTCTGAATACTCATGTGATATAATACTTTTGGAAAATTTTTTATAATACTTCAGTAGGAGGTCAGAAAGATGCATACCGATATAATTGATGTAAGGGCCATGGAAGTCCTTGACTCAAGAGGAAATCCAACGGTTGAAGTTGATGTCTTGCTTGAAGACGGAAACACCGGCATGGCAATGGTTCCATCCGGAGCATCAACCGGCAAACACGAAGCGCTTGAATTGAGAGATGGCGCAAAAAGGTACGATGGCAAAGGCGTTGAACGGGCAGTTGAAAATGTCAACGAAAAAATCGCGCCAAGAGTTGTCGGGCTTAACGTTTTCGATCAGGCTTACGTTGATAAAACCATGATCGATCTTGATGGCACACCAAACAAATCCGTGCTTGGAGCCAACGCAATTTTAGGTGTTTCGATGGCAGTCGCACGTGCCGCCGCAAACGCACTTTACATGGATCTCTACGAATATTTGGGAGGACCAAATTCAAAGACTCTGCCAGTACCGATGATGAACGTCATCAACGGTGGTAAGCATGCCGATAGTGGCCTTGATATACAGGAATTCTTGATAGTTCCGGCCGGTGCTCCGAATTTCAAAGAGGCCTTAAGATACGGTGCTGAAACTTTTCAGGCTTTGAAATCCATTCTCAAGTCGATGAAGATGGTTACCTCTGTTGGTGATGAAGGCGGTTTTGCCCCGCAACTTGGTTCTAACGAAGAAGCAATAGAAGTTATCGTCAAAGCCATAGAAAAAGCCGGTTACAAACCCGGGAAAGATATCTACGTTGCGATAGACTCGGCCCCAGACTCATTTTGGAATGATACAAAGAAAAAATATCATTTCGGCGGAAAAGACATAACAACAGATGAACTTCTCGAATTTTACAAAAAAATCGTGGATAAATATCCGATGATATCTTTGGAAGATCCATTCTACGAGGAAGATTGGGATGGCTTCACGAAGGTCACAAAAGAATTGGGACACAAAAATCAGATAATAGGAGACGATCTTTACGTTACCAACATCTCAAGGTTGAAGATCGGTATAGAGAAAAAAGCCTCCAATTCCATATTGATAAAATTGAATCAAATAGGAACTGTTACGGAAACATTGGACACAATAGAATACGCAAAAACGCACGGTTTCACGTGTGTCGTTTCTCACAGATCCGGCGAGACCGAAGACACCTTCATAGCGGATCTTGCCGTTGCAGCAAATACAGGACTCATAAAGACAGGTTCACTTTCGCGAAGCGAAAGAATATCCAAATACAACAGATTGCTCAAGATAGAATCCAAACTGGGATCTGTTGCTGTTTACAGGGGACTCGATGCTTTTTATTCCATAAAAAGATGAGATTTTCTGAAATTGTCGGATTACTTTCAAAATATGATCTCGTCAAAACTCACAACCTGTCCGACGATCCTGAGATAAAAGATATTTCGGAGGATTCAAGAAAAACCAAAACAGGCGATCTCTTCATCTGCGTGAAGGGATCGCGTTTTGATTCTCACACGGTCGCAAATTCAACGAACGCAAGTGCGTTGATATGCCAATATGAAATCAAAACGGATAAACCTTACGCGATCGTAAAAAACATACGACTTGCAATTTCTCTTACGGTATACAATTTTTATGGTCCATTTGACAATCTCCGCTTCTTTGCCGTCACCGGTACGAAAGGAAAAACGACCGCAGCGACGCTTTTTAAAGAGATAACAAACGCGAATGAAGACAAATGCGCTCTCATGACAACAGTTGCGAATTCAACCCCGAATTTTTTTGAATTATCGGATCACACCACGCAATCTCCTTTGTATTTCGCACAACTTCTCAAAAGATCCATCGATGAAGGGGCAAAATTTGCTTCTCTTGAGGCATCTTCTCAGGGCCTTGACATGAAAAGACTTGATGGTCTTTTTTTTGATAGAATCGCATTTTTAAATCTTACAAGGGATCATTTCGACACGCATATGAATTTCGAGAATTATTTCGAAGCAAAAGCGCATCTTTTAGACCTTGTAAAACCCGATGGAATTGTTTTTGTGAATTCAGATGACGGAAAATGGGCAAAACTTTACGCAAAGCGTGGCATAGACAAAGGTTTAAAGGTTGTAACTTACGGTACCGGTGGAGACATGAAATTGAAAGTGACGAAAGCGGATGACAGCGGTACTCAATTCAGATTTAAAATAGACGGAGAAGATTTTGATTTTTCAAGTACCGTGATAGGTGATTTTATGGCCTATGACCTTGCCGCATCTATTCTCGCCGCTGTTTCTTTCGGAATTGGCATTGAAGTCATACAAAAAGCCGTTAACAACTTTGCCGGAGTCGAGGGAAGACTTGAAAGACATCATTCAGATGGTTATGATTTTTACATAGATTACGCACATACTCCTGCAGCACTCGAAGCGGTTTTGAAATTCGTGCGAAAGTTAACACAAGGGCGTGTCATCGTCGTCTTTGGAGCAGGCGGAGATGCGGACAGAGGTAAACGTCCTTTGATGGGATCAATGGTACAGAAATATTCCGATCTTATGTTCTTGACAAATGACAATCCCAAATCAGAGGATCCACTTAAAATCATAGATGAGGTTATGAATGGCATTTCGGATCGAAGCAAACTTCACGTTGTACCGGACAGAAAACAGGCAATCGAAATGGCTTTGAAAACGTGGAAGACTGGAGACAAAGTTGTGATAGCCGGTAAAGGTCATGAAAGAGTTCAAATTTTCAACGGCTACGAAGTGCCCTTCAAAGACAGAGACGTTGCCTTTGAGATATTGAAAGGAATGAGTCGCATTTGAAACTTTCGGAATTGGCCTTTATTGCAAGGGGAAAACTTGTCGGAAAAGATGAAGAAATTGTGGGTTTCAAAAGTGATTCGAGAGAATGCCTGCCTGGCGATCTTTTTTTTGCGCTTAAAGGAGAAAAGTCAGACGGTCATTATTTTTTAAAAGACGTTTATTCTAAAGGATCATTCGCTGTTGTCGACAGAGAAATTGATTTTTCCCCGTACGTGATCGTTGATGACGTAAGAAAGCGGATGTTAAGCCTTGCGCTTTCAAAAATAGAAAAATCCGTTAAAATTGCCATAACAGGATCGAACGGCAAAACAACGACAAAAGAAATCCTGTCTGCTTTACTCTCGGATCATGGAAAAGTTTTAAAAACCGAAGGAAACATGAATACCGATGTGGGAATCTCGCTATCCATCTTAAACGGAATTTCAGATCCCGATTTTTCCGTTATAGAAATGGGCGCGCAAAAACCCGGAGATATTGAAAATCTCGCTTCGATTTTTAAACCGGATCTCTCTGTCATAACACTTGTCGGGAGTGCGCATTCCGCTTTCATAGATGTGCCCAAAGAAAAGTCATCGATAGCCAATCACACAAAAAACACCGTCATCTATGATGGAGACGTCAGACTGAATCTTCAAGATAAAGGCCTCATTTACACCGAATTCGTGAAATTGAGAGGATACAAGGATCTTAAGACTCTGGTAGAATTAGATGGTAAGACCTTCTTCATGAACGAAATATGGGGATTAGGACAGATAAAAGATTTGAATATGGCTTTAAGTGTGCTTGAATATTTAGGAATCAGCTTTAACCCGATCGATATAGAAAAAATTCAGATGCCATCAGGCAGGATGAATTTTGAACGAATTGGAAAACACTTCCTTGTCGATGACACTTACAACGCAAGCCCTGAATCTTTTATGAATGCCGCGACGACGTGCGCGAAGTTCGGAAGCGCGATATGGATTCTTGCGCCGATGAAGGAATTGAATATGGACGGAGTCAAAGAGCGACTCATGAATTTTTTTTTGCGATTAAAACCGAAGATGGTTTTTACCGTTGAAAACGATGATTTTTACCCTTTCGGGATTCCTTACGATTTGGATAAGTTTTTAAATGTTTTAAATTCAAATGATGTTATACTTGTGAAAGGTTCGAGATTTTACAAGATGGAAAGAATCATCAAAGAGATAAAGGAGGAATTGAAAAAACTTTGAATTATTTTCTTGAGTTTTCTCTTGCCTTTATTTTAACTGTTTCGATGCTTTTTCCCTTTTTAACTTTCATGAGAAAAATCAAAATTGGGCAGCATATAAGACCCGAAGGTCCGAATATGCACAACTACAAAGAAGGAACGCCAACGATGGCGGGCGCTGTTTTCGTTCCCATGGCCGTGATCGTAACTTTGATTTTCGACCGATCTTATCCGATGCTTATCCTTGCGATCTCGACGATGGGCTTTTGGGCCGTCGGCCTTGCTGATGGACTTATTCAGACTTTGCTTCACAGAGCCAAAGGCCTTACAGGCATCCAAAAACTTTTCTTCCAGATTTTGATAGCCTTGATAGCCTACATCTTCATTCAGAGGATCAATCCTCATCTTTACACTTTTATTCCTTTCACCGGAATCGAATGGAATCTTGGATACCTTTATCCTGTTTTAAGCATCATCTTCGTGGCAGGCATGTCTAACGCTTCAAACCTTACAGACGGGCTTGATGGCTTGGCTGGCGGAACTTATCTCATCTCTTCGATAGGCTTGCTTATCTTTTCGATCGTAAAAGGTCTGCCGTTGACGATGACATTGGCGCTAATGGGAGGTGTGCTCGCATTTCTCTTTTACAACGTCAAGCCGGCAAAAATTTTCATGGGAGATATCGGTTCTCTTGCGCTCGGAGGATACATCGGCATCGTTGGAATGCTTTACGGATACGAATTGTGGATGATACTTTTATTTCCGATTTTCGTGATAGAGGCATTAAGCGTTACTATGCAGGTAACGAGTTTTAAACTCTTCAAAAAGAGAATTTTTAAAATGAGCCCCGTTCATCATCATTTTGAACTTTCTGGCTACTCCGAATTGCAAGTTACAATCGGTTTTTGGATATCTCAGGCCATATTCACTTTTATCATGGTAGGAGGTATATTATGGATTTTGCGCTGATCGGTTTCGGAGTAAGCAACAGATCAGTTTTAAGATTTCTCATCGAGAAAAAACTCGGAAGTGTTTTCATCTCTGAAAAAAATGCCCTCTCAGATAGCGACAAGAAATTTTTCATCGAAAACGGCGTTGAATTTGAAGAATATGGAAACACGAAAAAAGTGCTTGGTGCCAAACTTGTAATTTACAGTCCTTCCGTCAGACCGGATGATCCAATAGTAAAAGACGCCGTAGATGAAGGCCGTGCAATTGGAGAGATTGAGTTTGCTTGGAGGTACGTGCTGGATGGATCAAAAATTGTCGCAATCACAGGTTCCAACGGTAAAACAACGACGGTCTCCCTTATCGATCACATCTTAAAAACGGCCAACGTCGATCATTTCACGGGAGGAAATATAGGAACAGCGGCAAGCGATAGAAGAAATGAAAATATCTCTATCCTTGAAATAAGCAGTTTTCAACTCATGGGAACTAAAAATTTTCTTCCCGATATCGGGGCGGTTTTGAACATATCTCCGAATCATCTTGACTGGCATTTTAATTTAAAAGAATATGTGGATGCGAAGATGAAACTTTCAGGATCGAAAAACTTTATTTACAACTCGGATAGCGATCTTATCCCCAAAGTTCATGGAATCAAAGTTTCAAAATCTAACGGCGATGTACTTGTCGATGAAAAAGGTTTTAAGATTGGACAAACTTACTTTTCGATTGAAGGATCGAAATTATTCGGAATTCATAACATTTACAACGCTGCATTTGCCGCTTTTACATCAAAACTTTTAGACATTCCCGATGAAAAAATAATTGAAGGTTTAAAAACGTTCTCTCCGCTTGAACATCGCCAAGAAATTTTTGCCGTTTTAGATGGCGTCACATACGTTAACGATTCTAAATCAACGACATCCGAATCGACGCTAAAAGCGCTTGATGATTTCAAAGGCGCGATAGTCATAATTTGCGGAAGACCAAAAGAGAAAGATTATTCAATTTTAGCGGATGGCTTGAGAAAAAAGTCGAAAGCAGTTATAATCATGGGAGAGATAGCGCCCTTTATAGAACCTTTGATCCATGATGTTAAATATTCAAAGGTTACATCTATGAAAGATGCAGTTTTTGCGGCGCAGAAAGAGGCAAAGATCGGGGATGTGGTGCTTTTGAGTCCGGCAGCGACATCTTTTGACATGTTTAAAGATTATCAAGATCGTGGAAAAACTTTTAAAAGGATAGTTTTAGATGGAAACATCAACGCGTAGAATTCTCATTTTACTTTCGATAATAGCCGCGATAGGCCTTGTAACTTTGTACAGTGCAAGTTACATAATGACTTACAGGTATCCTTATCCACCACCCAACTATTATCTCGTACACCAGGTAGTTTCTATGATCGTAGGCGTTATACTTATGATCATACTTAGCGTTTTTGATTACAGAAAACATGAGTCTTACACCGGCATTTATTACATCTTGGTGATAGTTGCCTTGATAGCCGTGTTTTTTTCGAGCGGTATAGTTGGATCGCACAGATGGATATCCATAGGTTCTTATTCAGTGCAAAGTTCCGAATTTGCCAAGATATTCATCTTGATATATCTTGCGTCATACGTTAGCCGTAAAAACGGCGATATATCTACTTTCAAAACCGGAATTTTCGATCCTCTTGTGAGACTTTTGCCAATTTATCTGCTTGTTTTTCTTGAACCTGATCTGGGAACGACCATTTTGCTTTTGATTTTGACTTTGATCGTGCTTTACATCGCCGGTGCCAAACTGCTTCACGTCCTTTCAATTGTTGGGCTTGGACTGCTTGCCTTTTTTGGCGCGTACGCGGCTGGCCTTTTACATTCCTATCAGGCAGAAAGGCTGACGTCTTTTTTCACTTACCTCGTTACTGGCAGTTCAAATTATCAGGCAAACATTGCAATGTCGGCTATAAACAGCGGTGGAGTCTTTGGCAGCGGACCGGGCGGAGCGGTTTACAAATTTTTCCTTCCGGTTCAGTTCAGTGATTTCATATTTGCGGTTTTCGGAGAAGAATTTGGTTTAATAGGAATAATTTTGATCCTTTTGCTGTATTACATGTTGATAAGAGAAATAGTCCATATAGCGTTAAAAGTTGACGATATCTTTGCCAAAGTTTACGTGACGGGTTTCGCGTTTCTCATAGGTGTTCAAATACTTTTCAACGCGGGAGTTTCTCTCGGCATTCTTCCGGTTACAGGTGTCACATTGCCATTTTTCAGTTACGGCGGAAGTTCTGTAATAGCACTTCTTGCCGGTCTTGGAGTTGTCATAAACATTGCCTACACGAACAGAGATTAGAGGCATTTTTGCCGCCGGAGTCACAGGAGGGCATATATACCCCGCTGTGGCCGTTGCCGACGAAATTTCAAAGATCGTTGATTTAAAAGCACTTTTTATCGGCACAGGTCGAGGGGCAGAACCAAAGATATTTAAGAATTTCAAGTACGATTACGTCGTCATTCACGCAGTCGGAAGTGACGCTTCGAAATTAAAATACATCTACAAAAATGCCATCGCTTCCATCCGAATTTCAAAGTTGCTGGATAAATTCAGACCGGATTTTGTCTTCACGACGGGTGGATACATAGGAGGTATAACAGGATACATCGCTCACAGGAAAGACATTCCGGTCTTTTTGCATGAATCGAATGTAGAACCTGGAATTTCAACGAAAAAATTGTCATCTTATTCGAAAATTTCATTTTGCGCTTTCGAAAAAACAGCCGAAATCCTTCAAAACGGCATTTACGTTGGAATGCCCATCAGAGAAGGATTTGATCTTGAAAAAGATGAGGAATTCACTCAAAAATTTCCGATGAAGAAAATTCTTGCACTCGGAGGCAGCGAAGGTTCTTCAGTTATAGACAAGATCGTGGATGTAATTTCCGCTAAAATGGAAAATGTTGTATTTTTTCACATAGGTCGTAAAATTGAGAAGCCAAACGTCGTGAATTACGATTATTACGATGATATTCCATACCTTATGAGAAATTGCGATCTCGTGATCTCCCGTGCCGGTGCAAGTACGATAGGAGAGATAATACAAAGCGCAAAGCCCGCTATGCTTGTGCCATGGAAAGGTTCGCTTAACGCCCATCAGGAGGCAAACGCAAAGTACCTTGCCGCCCTTAAAAGCGCTTTTGTCATAGACGAAGACAAGATCGATTTTGATGAAATTGTCAAGATCATATCGACGATCTTTGAGCCGTCCTTTTACACTCAGGCATCTGAAGCCTTAAAAAAAATCAGACCTTCCCAAAAGCCATCGATGATCATAGCAAAAGAGATAACGGGCGAATAGCGAATGGCACATGGCAGGCAAATGGCCGGTGGAAAAGGCGAAACGGTAACAAACCGGAGCCAGGGGCGCGAAATGTGTTAAAAATCCTCTCTTACGATTGGCATGGTCATGCACCTTGGCCCACCGCGACCTCTGGATAACTCGCTTGAAGGGATCTCTATGACTTCAACACCTGATTTTCTTATCAGAGCATTTGTGACGTAATTTCTCGAATACGTTACCACTGTTCCCGGACATATCGCAAGCACATTCGATCCGTCGCTCCATTGCTCTCTATCCTGAGCGATTAAATCGTCACCGCCACATTTCACGAGTTCGACGGCGTCAAGTTTAAGATAATTTTTTAACACATTTTGAATTTTCCGTTGCTCTTGATCTATCTTCAATTTTCCCTTTTCATTTTTTATTGAAAAAATTTCAAGATCATCCGCGAGTTTTGCGTGAATGACGAATTTATCGTAATCCATCATCGTAAAAATCGTATCAAGATGCATAAACGCCCGCATCGGAGGTATAACAAAGGTCAAAATGGTTTCAAAACTCTCCTTTGAAGAAAAGATCCTTCTTGCGAACAACTCAACGGCTTCGGGCTCCGTTCTTTGAGATATTCCCACGGCGATCACCTTAGGACTCAAAACGAGTATATCTCCTCCTTCCATGAAAAAAGGATCGCTTAGACTGTAATATTTAGGAATTTCCTCATCTTTGAAGAGTGGATGATATCTGTAAACGTAATCCATAAGCAGCGTCTCGCGTCTTCTTATGCCCGTGGACATTCTGTTGACGGATATGCCACTTCCCACCGTAGCGACCGGATCTCTTTGAAAGTAGAGGTTAACCATCGGCCTCATGAAAAAAGGAAATTCTTTTCTTATCCGCATCGAAAGAGAAGTGTTTTGAAGATCTATCTCATTCGATCTTACGCCACAGGTTATCTTTTCAAAAAGTGCTCTGGCATCAAGTTTAAGCAAAAAATCTTTCAAATTTTGGTTGAGATCCGGGCTGTTGATGTTGTTGAAAATCAACATATCTTTGATGAATTGTGCTTTTACATCCTCATCTTTTAGCACATTCGATATCAGATCTTCAACGTATAAAACCTGAATTTCTTTGCTTTTCAGGACAGACGCCATCACGTCGTGTTCGCTTTGAGCAACAGGGAGATAAGGTATATCATCAAATAAAAGGTCTTCAAGCGAAGATGGGGTTAAATTTTCAAGTTCTTTCCCTGGCCTGTGAAGAAGTACTGTCTTCAATTTTCCAATTTCACTGTAAACGTGTAATTTCAAATCAACACCTATATGCTTTGAAGATATCTTTTTTGTTCATCCGTTAGAGTATCTATTTTAATTTCAAGCAGATCGAGTTTCGTTTTGGCTATCTCAAGATCTATCTCTTGCGGCACTCCGTAGACCTTTTTCTCCATATTTTTATGTTCCCTCGCTATTCTTAAAACACTTAACAGTTGAACCGAGAAAGAAAGATCCATTATCTCTACCGGATGTCCGTCACCGGCGGCAAGGTTGACAAGACGACCATCGGCGATAAGATAAAGACGTTTTCCGTCAACATCGTATTCGGTTATATTTGGACGGACTTCACGCTTCGATTTGGATATTCGATCCAAATCCTTTACCGATACCTCAACATCAAAATGCCCCGCATTCGAAAGAATGGCACCATCTTTCATCTCTCTGAAATGTTCTTCCCGTATCACATTCGCATCACCGGTAACAGTCACAAAGATGTCCCCTATCTTTGAAGCGTCTTTCATTTGCATGACTTCAAAGCCGTCCATCAAAGATTCAAGTGCCTTTATGGGATCGACCTCGGTGATTATGACCCTTGCACCGAGCCCCTTTGCCCTCATGGCTACTCCTTTGCCGCACCAACCATATCCCGCAACGACAACATGCTTTTCCGATACGTTCATGTTTGTGTTTCTCATTATCGAATCCCAGACAGATTGACCCGTTCCGTATCTGTTGTCAAAAAGGTACTTCGTTTGAGCATCGTTGACGGCTATCGCCGGCACCATGAGTTTTCCCGTTCTCTCGAGCGCTCTTAGCCTTTTCACGCCGGTCGTTGTTTCTTCACATACACCCCAAAGGTGCTCGAGTATCTCTTTTCTTTCTTCGTGAACGGTAACCGTTAGATCTGCTCCGTCATCAACTATGATGTTGGGTTTAAAATCGAGAGTCGCTTCAAGATTTCTTTTGTACACATCGACACTTCTCGTTTTTTCAGCGTTAACGGTAAGTCCTCTGTGCCTGAGTTCAGTTACTATTTCGTCTTGAGTACTCAAAGGATTTGATCCCGTTACGAACACATCCGCTCCAAGTTTGGCAAGGGAAAGAGCCAAATAGCCAGTTTTGGCCTCAAGATGAATTGATACTGCCACTCTTAATCCTTTAAGTGGTTCTGCCTTTTTATATCTTTCAACCAAAGAATTCATGACGTTCATTCTCTGGGCAACCCAATCTAATTTTGCACTTCCAAGATCCATTTAAAATTCCCCCTTTCAAACATTTTCAGATATCAAAGATATTTCTTCATCTCTTGAGTCGTAGTCTATAAGTTCTGCGTACATCGAAAGATTTATGACGGTTTCGAAAAGTCCCTCCGAATTTTCGTTTGGAAATTTTCCTCCCAAAAATTCCTCACATTCTTCCCTTGTTATTGTACCACCTTCGCTGTTCACTATCATATCAAAAATGGCCTTTATAAGTGGTATTTTTAAAATTTGATCCTTGAAAATTAACTTTCTTTCATTTACATCGGCATCGAGAAATTTCTTTCCGAGTTTCGTAAAAATCACATTGTGGCTCGGCGTTTCAACAAAGCCAAGCATTTCTGCGGCCAGCGCTATCGATATGGTGGTACCGAAATCTCTCTTTATTTCATCGGCAAGATCGAAAAGATCAAGTTCACCTTTGTTGTCATCGAGTACCTCAAGCAATCCTATTATCTCGCTGACGCTGGCATGAGGAATAGGAGCCAATTTTTCTTTCTCTTCTATTTTAGGAAGATCCGGCATTATGTTTGCGGTCAAAACGTTGTATATGGTATCAACGGTTTTAAGGAAAAGGGAGGATTTTTGATCTCTCGGAAATGGAAGCGAATTGTGATATATCGCTTTGATACTTCCCGGGTTGGACGTAAGTATGACTATGTCATCGGACATGTAAACGGCTTCATTTATGTTGTGTGTGACTATTATTATATTTGAAAGGCCCGCATTGCCTTTCGACCATATATCGAGAATTTCCTCTCTGAGGTTTTCAGCGGTCAGAGCATCAAGCGCGCTGAATGGTTCGTCCATGCATAACACTTCCGGTTTAGAAACAAGTGCTCTGGCAAAGCCGACGCGTTGTTTCATTCCACCTGAAATCTCACGCGGATAAACGTCTTCAAATCCTTCAAGTCCTATCATATCTATGACATGGGCGATCAATTTTTGCCTTTCCGCAGGATCGATGTCTTCCTTTATTCCAAGCGCTATATTTTCGCTTACGGTTTTCCATGGAAAAAGTGCAAAGTTTTGAAAGACCATCGCCATCTTATCGTTAACCGTAGTCTGCAGTTTTCCTTTATAATAAATTTCACCAGAAGATGGTTTCAAAAGGCCGGTTATGACGCGTAAAAGCGTGGATTTGCCGGCACCTGACGGGCCTAAAATGGCAACAACTTCCCCCGGATCGACGCTGAGATTTATCGATTCGAGACCAACGTAGTAATTTCCGCCGCTCATTTTGAATTTAACAGAGACGTTTTTTAATTCAACTATAGGCGTATTCATTTAGATCACCTTCATTCAAATTTGAATTTCTGTGTAGACCATCTTTGAAGCGGTCTCCATAACAATCTGTTTATCACAACCACACTTATCGACATCATCACAACACTTAAAGCAAGCAAATTAAGTTGGCCCGCATTCGTGAAATTATTTATCAAACTTCCTATGCCATTTGCCTGATACAATTTTCCTCCAACGTTCATGTACTCGGCCACTATACTCGCGTTCCATGCCCCGCCGGCTGCCGTTACAGCACCTGTTACAAGATATGGAAGTACGGCCGGAATGTAAAGATCTCTCCACAACTCTCTTTTGGTGAACTCAAGTATTTTTGAGGCTTCCTTCAATTGATTTGGAATTGCCGACGCACCTGCTATGACGTTAAAAAGAATGTACCATTGGGTCCCGAGCAACATCAAAATTATCGAACTCCAATTTAAATTCGGAAATAGCAGGACAAACCACGGATATATCATCGGTGCTGGGAAAGATGCAAGTACTTGGACAACAGGTTGCATTCTCTTTGAAAGTTTCAAATTTTTACCTATTATTATGCCAACGGGCAAAGCCCACATTGAAAGGCCAACGGATATGTAAACTCTCATGGCCGTCAGACCATCTCCGGATAGTATCTTTAGAATGTCTCCCGTTCCCACATTGCCAAGAAATGCCAGAAATTTCCAGACGGCTATCACGGCAACAACGCCTGCAATGGAATAAAAGATAACATTGCCGACTTTGCTTTCTTCTTTGTTTTGAACAAAACTCTGAGAAGGGTGGGGCTTGACCATGTTAATTCTTATTGACCTGAGATTTGCAAGTTCTCTGAAAAATCTAAGCACATGGGAGTTTTTCAACACATCCAATATGAAAGACTTTGGTTCTTCTTCGGATCCGACTTCATCCATCTTGAATTTGTCAGCCCATGCAACTATAGGTCTCCAGAAAAACATGTCTATCGCAAGGATCATCAAGATCATCGCAATTATGGCATAAAATTCGCCTGGTACATACCCTTTATCCATGGCGACGGCCATGTAAGATCCGACTCCGGGTAATCTGAAATTTTGATTTCCAAGTGTAAAAGCCTCACAAACGATAAGAAAAAACCATCCTCCCGCCATTGACATCATGCTGTTCCACACAAGTCCGGGCATAGCGTAAGAAACTTCAACATTCCAAAAAATTTTCCATTTGGAAAAGCCGTAAATCTTGGAAGCCTCAACTAAATCTCTTGGGACGGATTTAAGAGATTGGTAAAAACTGAAAGTCATGTTCCATACCTGTCCTGTGAAGATCATTATTATGGAGGCAAGTTCAAGACCGATGTTGCTGTGCGGAAAAAGCGCTATCATGGCAAGAATAACACCGGGCAGAAAACCAAGTACCGGAATAGACTGAAAGATATCAAGCAGAGGGATTAAAACCCGTTCGGCATACCTGTTACGCGCCGCAACGTAACCGTAAATTAAGGTGAAGATTAAGGAAAAGCCATAGGCTATAAAGCCTCTCGACATCGAAAGAAAGGTGTAGCCAACGAGGGCAACGGGAGACATGGAGATCTTCGCTTCGTAGACTATGGTTCCCGTCCATCGATGGGCGAGCAGAGTTATGCCCCAAACTATAAGGGCTAAAATGGCAAATACTACCACATCGTAGATCGAAAAGTGGAGGATCTTCTTCTCGATCGCACGAACCATTTTCACTCATCTCCAACACCTC
The DNA here is from genome assembly GCA_021800445.1 of bacterium. Lineage (GTDB taxonomy): Bacteria > Thermotogota > Thermotogae > Mesoaciditogales > Mesoaciditogaceae > Athalassotoga. The sequence continues at coordinate 124,807 of JAJYYZ010000001.1, forward strand.
CATGTTAACTTTAACAAGATTCTACCATAAAAATTGTGAATCTTTTCAATCATTTCTTTTGCCATTTGCCGTAAGATACATTAACAATCTCCGCTTTTTCCTCAAGGTAGGCGAGTATGGCACTTTCAAATGATCTGAAAAGGTAAAAAGTACCTGAGTTAAGATGTAAATTCTTCGATTCCGCGATTTCAAAACATATCTCTTCGACGCTCCTTGGGAGCGTAAGCGTGTCAAAAGTAATTTTGACGAAATCCATAAGCGCTTCTCTTGTGGCTTTAATATCCTTGGACGGATCATCTTTTGGATCACCGTGGGATGGGACATAAAAGTCGGCATTTGTTTCCGTCACTTTTTCAAGAGAATCAAGAAATACTTTTGCATCCACAAGATATGGGTATGTGTATTTTTGAATTATCTCCTGACCAAAATAAGCATCTCCGCAAAAAAGCACGTCGCCAAATTTTACTCCTGTCATACCCGGAGAATGTCCGTTGAGTTGAACGAATTCCATATCCGAAGGCCATTTTTCGTCTTGAAAGGATCGTATGGCGGAACTTTTAGCCTTGAAAAAAGACGCTTCAAGCACGCGCGGAGGATTTGCACCGTACAGGTAAAATGATTCCATGAATGGCTTTTCGATGAACACCATTTCCAGATCATCGGCATAAATTCTTGCACCCATTGAGGCAAAGAGATGATTTCCCTGAATGTGATCGGCGTGAGAATGGGTATTCAAAACAAAGTCGACGTTGCCTATTTCTTCTGAAAGCGACTTCGCGAATTTTTCACTTGAACCTGTATCTATGAGATACCTTTTGCCATCGCACTTTATCAGCCCGACATTTGTATTTCCTCTTTTTAACCAAATGCCATTGGATATTTGGTCCATTCTACACACCTCTTTGAATTACACCGTTTTCATCGCTCAGAGTTTTCCGAGTATATACTTAACTTATTTTAAAAGCCGAATGTTCATTTACTTTAAGTGGAGGGCAGGATGCCTCGATCAGTGAACAGTGACGAGTGAGTAGTGAAGAGTTTTTCTGATTACAGATTGCTACGAGCCACAACCTACCCGCCATCAGGAGGCACCTGCCGCAGCGATGATTCGGAACTTAAAGTTGGTTCAATATATTTGTCCTTTCTTTGTCAAGTGCCGCTTTGATCGTTAATTTGGTATCCTTCAAAGGATGAACGAAAGAAAGTTCTGAGCAGTGAAGAAAATATCCTTCGAGACCATATTTTTTTCTAAAGATTTCATTTTCATCTCTGTCACCGTAAAGATCGTCTCCTATGACCGGAAAGCCTATCGATGAAAGATGTCTTCTTATCTGATGTTTTCTGCCGGTAAAAATTTGCACTTCCAAAAGCGTGTATCCCGTGAAAAAATCTGTTGGATCGATGTGCGTAAAAGCATATTTACCATCGAGCGGCGCCTTTACGTCCATTCCGCTTTTTACAAGCCCTTTGACAAGCGTTAAATACCTCTTTTCGATCCGGTGAGAAGAGAAAAGTTCAGATAATTTTTTCGCCGTCTCATAATTTTTCGCTATGACGATCACGCCTGACGTGTATTTGTCAAGCCTATGGACGAAGAAAAATTCTTTCATCTTTCCTAAAAGTACGTTGTAAAGAGATCTGTTTGAGATGTTGGTTCCCGGTTGGACGGAGAGACCGGACGGTTTATTTAAAGCGATTAAATCTCCGTCTTCGTAGATCACGTCCAATTCCATTTTCAAAGGAATATGCTGCGGGGCGGTTCTTCCATATCTTTGGATTATCTCATCCGCGTTGCCTTGAAGTTTTATAATGATGCGTTGACCCATCTGAACTCTAAAAGCCCCGTCTTTTATCCTTTTGTCATTGACCAAAACCTTACCCGATCTTATAAAACTTTGCAAGGCAGATAATCTTATTGAATCATAATTTCTTCTCAGAAACCTATCAAGTCTTTCGTTATCTCTATCCGCAATTATTTCTTTGAAGTAAAAAGCATCATTCACGTTTTTTTCGGTCCTTTCATGCTTTTAACGATCGCTATGGCAATTATCATACAAGCAACTCCTATCGATGCGCCACCCAAGACATCGAGGAGCCAGTGAACTCCGACGTATAGTCTATCGTAAAGGATCGAAAGTATGAAAAGAGAAATTATAACCGAGATTGTCCATGAAACGGCCTTTGGCAATTTCGATTTCATGATGAAGTAGACTATCATACCGTAAAGCGCAAAGGCTCCGACCGAATGGCCACTCGGAAAAGAGTAAGATGTCTCATGCATAAGTTGCGAAAGTGTCGGGCGTGGGATCGCGTAGATGTATTTTAAAGCCTCAATCGATATAGCCGCAAAGATCAAAGATATGAAGAGCATCAAAGGCTCCCTCCATTTCTTAAGAAATGCCAAAACAACCACCACGATAAGTCCTAAAACTATATCGTATATGGTATCGGCATATTTTGCAACCAATATGAAATAAGGGGTAAGTATGTGGTGCCTCATACCTATGACCGCTTTTTCGACAAAAAGGTTAAGCGCATTTGCAAGACCAAATTTCTCGATCAAACCAAGCGTTATGCCGATTCCAAAGAAAATAACAAACCATGAAAAATACCACCAAAATTTCTTCAACTAAAACACTCCTTTCTTGACAATTAACCTTAAATGTAGTACCATATATTTAGCACTCTGATACAGAGAGTGCTAAGGTGATTATATGGATCTGAATGAAAGACAAAAAAAGGTACTTTTTTGCGTTGTGAACGAGTACATAAAAAACAAAAAACCTGTCAGTTCGGAGCAGATAATCGAAAACACGAATATCTCTCACAGCAGCGCAACCGTCAGAAATGATCTCAGAAAACTCGAATATCTCGATTACGTGCGGCATATTCACACATCTTCCGGAAGAATTCCGACTGACAAAGGCTATCGTTTTTACGTTAACTCCATCTTCGAGATATCTCAGGAGATGAAAACATCAAAAGATGTCGAAATCTTTCCGAGCTATCCACAGGGTAATTTTGATCAGGTCATAAGTCGTGTCTCAACGCTGCTTGTCAGGACATTGCCCGTCATAGCCATCATAACAAAACCCGTTTCCGACAAAATGAAAATAAAATCCGTCAGAATTCACAGAACCTTTGAAGATTATATCACAATCGTCCTTTCAACGGAACTGGGCATGGTTAAAACGCAAACTATTCCCAAGCGTTTATCGGAAGAAGGTGCAAAAGAAATTGAAAGATTTCTCAACAGTGCGATTGTAGGAAGAACCATCGACGAATTACGAAAAACCATCTTTGACTCGGATTTCGATCAAAATCGCTGGCACGGTACCAACGTTGAAAACACGATCGAGATAATCAAAAGTTTAATAGAAGATTCAGGCGAAGAAAAATACACGATAAGGGGCATCGAAAATCTTATAGATGACGATGCGGTTGATCAAAAAGTCCTCAGAAGATTGTTGAGAGTTCTTGAAACACCGGACAATTTTTATGGATTTCTCAAAAATTTCGGGAAAATCGAAGACATAAGAGTTTTTGTCGGTTCCGAGCACCCGCAGGCGGAGATGGAATCATTTGTTTCTTTTATCACGCCTTACAAAGTCATAAACGAACAAATTGGGTACGTTATATCGATAGGCACAAAGGTCATAGATTATCAGAAAGCCATAAAACTTACGTGGTACGTTGGTAACAGGCTAACGGAACTTCTAACTTTTCTATCGAGAATAAGCGAAAAATAAGAGGTGAATTGAAATGGAAGAAGAAAATAACAAAAAAAACGATGTTGAAAGCGGCATGAAAGAAAACGCGCAGATCGATGAATTGAAAGCCTCGCTTGAATCTTGTGAAAAAGCGAAAAAAGAACTTGAAGAATACGCAAAAAGAGCGAGGGCCTCTCTTGAAAATATGAGAAGGGAAAAAGAAGAAGAGATAAATTACGTAACGAGTTATGCCAATCAAAAGCTTGTGGAAAAATTCGTGGAAATTTTAGACGATATGGAAAGAATAATGGATAATTTTGAAGATAAAAAATCCACAGAATACATCGCTTTAGAAATCATGCACAAAAAATTCAAAAACATGCTTGAAACCGAAGGCCTGAAAAAAATAGACACATCCGGAAAATTCGATCCCTTTGAACATGATGCCGTTGAAAGGATAGAGTCTCCGGATCACGATGATTGGGATATAGTTGAAGTAACACAAAATGGGTATAAATTCAAAAACAAAGTCATAAGACCCGCCAAGGTAAAGGTTGCGTTGCACGTTTCAAGTAACGGTTCGAATGAAGGACGATGATCGTTTTGGCAAAAAAGGACTATTACGAAATATTGGGTGTTTCGAGAGATGCGTCTACCGACGATGTAAAAAAAGCGTACAAGGAACTTGTCAAAAAATGGCATCCGGATCTCCACCCCGACAACAAATCGGAAGCCGAACAAAAATTCAAAGAAATACACGAAGCCTATGAAGTGCTTTCCGATCCTCAAAAAAGAACGCAATACGATAGGTTTGGTTATGTAGGTCAACCTCAGGAAAACGTGTATGGGACCCAGCAGGGGAATCCCTTTAATCAGCAGGACCTTTTTGGAGGATTTGAAGATATATTCAGCGTCTTTTTTGGTCAGGGAAGAACGGCCGAAGAAAATCAGACAAGAAACATTAGAGGAGAAGATATCTACGTAACGGTGCAAATAGAGACAAAAGATGTGCTCTACGGAACTGAAAAAGAAGTGGAATACACCCGTTACGAAACATGCCAGACCTGCCATGGCACAGGTGCAAAAGACGGAAATGCTTTCAAGACATGCCCGAAATGTCATGGAACCGGCGTCGTTAGGGTACAGCAAAGAACTTTTTTTGGAGTCATGTCAACACAAACCACCTGTGACATGTGCGGAGGCAGCGGAAAAATCATAACCGAAAAGTGTCCCGTGTGCGGCGGACGCGGCAGGGTAACGGCAAAGAAAAAGATAAAAGTGAGAATTCCTGCCGGCGTTGAGGATGGAGGAAGGTTGAGAATTTCAAATGGTGGCCATGCCGGAGAAAACGCAGGACCTTACGGAGACCTTTTCGTCATACTCAGAGTTAAAGAAATTCCGGGCATAAAAAGAGAAGGAAGAGATGCTTACAGCGAAGTTACCATTGACTTTGCTCAAGCGACGCTTGGAACCGAGATCGAAATAGATGGCCTTGAGGGTAAAGAAACTCTTTCAATTCCGGCCGGTACGCAGCCTAACACCATTTTAAAATTGCGTGGAAAAGGCTTTCCGTATCCAAACGGAGGCGCACGCGGAGACCATATCGTAAAAGTCAACGTTTTGATACCCAAGAGAATTTCAAAAGAACAGGAAGAATTGCTAAGAAAATACGCGGACCTTGCGCACACAGGAGTGAACGAGAAAAAGCATGGCTTTTTCAGGTGAAATGGAGAAAGAAATGGAAGAACTTCTGATAAAGAAAGGGCGTATTTATTATTACAAAATCTACAACATAGCGGATTCAGCCGATCTCGAAAAAGTAGTCTCATTAGCCTCGAATTTCAAGGGCCTAAAAAGGCTGAGATTTGAGCGCGTTGGATCCGATGTGATAGACATTCCAAATCCTCCAATCCAACTTTACATCGACGAATATCCTTTGGAAACAAAAGGATTCCAAACGCATGTCACAGTAAAATTAGAGATAAACGAACTTGGCACAATGGCCATAATAATTCAGGTTGAATTTGAATCAGAGATGCCAGCCACATTTTTCAAAAATTTCCAGCACGATTACATGGTCGATCCGGATACGACCTTTAAAGTGGACGATTACTTCAAAAACGGCATGAATATCCTGGGTCCGGTTTTCAATGGGAAATACCAGAAACACTTCCCAATCCTTGATTATTCCGTGTATTACGTTCAAGAATTCGACAAACCCATAAAGGCAAGAGACATTTTAAACGAATACAAGGACCTTCCCGAATTGTTGCACAAAAGCGACAAAAAACTCAGCGCGCAGGTCAGAAACAGAACCTTCCGCCATGCTTTTTCATACTACACTGATGATCTTGTAGTCGTAACCAATGACGGCGCATTCATATACGATCCTGAAGGGTCCGATGACATAATGGACATTCTTGACTTTTTAAACACCCAACTTGTCACAATAAGATATTACGATGATCTGCTTGATAAAAGGATGAAAGAGATAAACCTTACTCTGCTTGACAAACCAACAAATTCTATGATGGAAATATTTAAAATACGAAAGCACAACAATGCAAGCAGAAAGTTAATGGCGCTTACCGTTGAGGTTAAATCGGCGGTCGATCATGCCAGAAACGCCATACATGTTACCGAAGATGTTTACTACGCAAGAGTCTACATGAATTCAAGGCGGATCTTTGGCCTTGATTCCTGGGAAGAAAGCGTTGAGAAAAAACTCGAGATCGTCAACGATACGTATGAGATGGTTCAACACACTCTTTCTCACACCTTTGACAATTTCCTTGAAATGGTAGTTATAATTCTCATATTCGTAGAACTTCTGGCGTTTTTCAGATAACATGACAAGTGGAATAGAACGAATTGACAATTGAGAATTGAAAATGGACAATTGAAAAATGAAGGGTGGCAGGTGGCACGTAATTGGTAGAAAAAATGGCTAACTACAATGATATAATGAAAATGAAAGTCAATTTAACCAGATCTTAAAAATGTTTCAAAGAGGTACCTTATGAATAATGTCAGATCCAAAAATGATGTTCCTATAAGATTGACAGATGAAAGATGGTTTCATATCACTGAAGAACACTCGGAAATGGCCGGTTACTATTATGATGTGCTTGAAACTGTAGAAGAACCAGATGTGATTTATGAAGGCAAACTCGGTGAATATATCGCTGCACGTGAAATAGAAGAAGGGAAATATTTAGTATGCGTATATAAAGAAATGAATTCAAAAGACGGTTTTGTGATTACCGCTTTTTTCACCAAAAGAAAACGCCAACTTGAAAAGAGGCGAAAAATATGGCAACGAAAGAAATGAAAAAAATATTAGATATCGTGCCTGATCTTTTGTCAATACCATATTCAAGAATGTGGACTTCTTATGATAAAGAAGCCGATGTTTTGTACATCAATTTCAAAAAGCCAAGTCATGCTGATGATTCTGAACTCACTGATGATGATACCATAATAAGATACGAAAAAGGCGAAATTGTAGGAATAACCATTTTAAATGCAAGCAAAAAAGGCAAATCAAAAAAGTTAATAAAACCTAAAAATTTGGCGTAAAGGCGAAACATATAACACCAAAACGGTGGGTGGCGGGTGGAAAAACATTGACGATTAACAATTGAAAATTTATTTACAATTCATCTCTCGATATTCCAGCCTCTTTCAAAATCTCAAGCAATGTACCTATCGGAAGATCTTCTTTATGAAATGGAACAACAACTCTCCTTTTTGTTTCTTCATTAAAGTAAATTCTATGAGAGCCCTTCACTCTATCAAGAACAAATCCATTTTTTTCAAGTATTTCTATTATTCTTTTCGAATTTACGGCTGGAAACTTACTCATAGAGTAAGTGTATACTCGAGAATATTTTCTTCGTTTGGAATCTCCTCACCATGAGCCTTAAGGGATTCTAAGTAAAGTTCTATCGCTTCACGTGCCATTTTTATCGACTCATCTATCGTATTCCCAAAAGTTACACATCCCGGAAGAGACGGAACGATAACTGTATATCCACCTTCAGGTTCTTTTCTCAAAAATATCCTGTAATTAAGGCGCTCCAAATTCATCACCTCGATTCATTATAACACCAAAATGGCGGGTAGCAGGTAGCACGTAGCGGGTAGAAAAAATTGAGAATGAAAAATGGACAATCAAAAACGGCGCGTGTCTAATGGCGTATGAGAAAAACAAAGGGCGATTCCGGTTCTTCGACCGGAATGACGGTTTGCAAAAATTCACAATGTCATACAACAATCGATGAGCGATCTCTCTACGTCATCTCGCACGTGATGCGGGATCGCATCAAAATTAAGTCAAACGCTGAATTTTTTCAAAAAATCTTTTGGAGAATACACTTTAAGATTCTTTATATTTTTAAAATGCTTGATATTGCCCGTTATTAATGGAGCATCTTTGTAAATGGCAACTTCAACAAATGGAAGATCTGAAGGATCGAGAAGATCCGCTTTTATTGGTTCTGGTGTGATCAAGACAGACTCACCCCCAATAAATTGCAAAAGCACTTCCGTGTAAATTTTTGGAAAATCAAACTTTGGGCTTTTCAAAACTCTATCGTACTCAATCAGTATTCTTGAATCAAGATTTAAAATTAATCTACCGTTTAAAACAAAGTTCAATATATCTGCCGGAATACCTTTTGGATTTATTATTCCTGAAATTAGGACGTTGGTATCAAGCACGACGTTCATATCTCTTTTTTGATCTTCTCAATTTCATTTATTATTTCTTCATCTGACAAAAGATCAAGCCCTTTTTTAACGGAATAAAAGCGTAATTTTTCAAGAGCCATTTGAGCTTTTAATCTTTTTATATTTCTAATTTGCTCTTCTATATCATCTTCCGCTTTCAAAACTATCGCTTTTGGTTTTCCGTTGACCGTTATAACAGTTTCATCCTCCGACCAAAGCGCGGCCGGGTTACTTCTGATCTCTTTGCTTGTAATGAATTTCACCTCTTCCACCTCCTACAATTTATTATACAATATGTCACACTAAAGATCCTACTCAATTAATGACAAGTAGCGGGTGGAAGAATGAAAAATTGAGAACGGACAAGTGACATGCTCCCACCACTTATAGAAGTGAGGGCTTCTCGCTCAATAGCACCCCTGTGCTAAGTATCAACGAGCTATCCCCGTGTGCCCCACGGTTCTCAAATTCATAACTAATCATGCGTAATCCTTGACGCTTTATATTTATCGCGGCGTTTATGTCTCTGTCATGGATGGTATGACAGTTCGGACATTCCCATTCCCTGATATCCAAGGTCAACCCTTCTTTTTAGTATCCGCATACACTGCAGGTCTTAGAACTCGGATACCATTTATCTACCCTTACAAGCACTTTGCCTTTATCTTCCAACTTGTAATTGAGAAAAGATGTGAACATCCCCCATCCATTGTCCGCAACGC
>JAJYYZ010000060.1 GCA_021800445.1 bacterium
GAGATCATTTATCGTCTGCTCTGCCAAAATAACGGCGCTTCTTTTTTTCATCTCATCTATTAACTTGTCTTTTTTGTCTTTGTCAGATCCGTTATCAACGACAAAGATATCGTATTCGCCCCACATCATTTGAAGGGACTCAAGACATTCCATCGTCATCTCGGGCTTGTTCCAGTTTAGAACTATTATCGCCGTTCTTTTCGAAAGGTCTTTCATCTTTTCTCATACCACGCTTTCATAAAGAATTTGTATTCTTCATCTATCTTCAAGATCTTTTCTCACCAATCTTCATTCTCCATGTACCACCTCACTGTATCTTCAAACTGTTTTTCAAAATTTCTGTCCCGCACCCATCCAAAGGTATGTCCTGTTTGGCTTATCTTGTGCTTTGTAAGAGAAATTCATGCCGATTTGCTTTCCGTCTCCGAGAAGATTTTCAAACAAATCAAGATATTCGGGATTTGAAATGATAAGGACATCCCGAATGCCTGCAAGCATTAAAACAGATAAAGGATAATAGATCATAGGCTTATCGTAGACGGGCAAAAGTTGCTTGCTTGTCGATTTTGTAATCGGATAAAGCCTTGTGCCGGATCCTCCGGCGAGAATGAGTCCTTTCATAAGGGCTTAATCATCTAACTTTCATGTTTTTAATTATTTTGATAGCAAGTATAGGAGAAATAAGATATACAAAATCTTTTATATATCCAATTTTTCTAGAATATTTATTGACATTTTTTGTCAATTTTAGAAAATGATTAAACCTTGAAATAAAATTTCTATCTTTGTATAGTGCTGCTCTTATTTGAGTTAACTTTCTTAGGTTTGTTAATGAATTTTTTATTTTGATAGCATAATTTAGAATTTTATCTTTTTCTTGTTTATCTATAAAATCATCAAAAAGTTTTAGCCTTTCTTGAAAAGCTTCTAAAAATTGAATACGATATTCTAAATTTTTTATGACAATATTTTCATATAATTTCATGTAATCTTCTGTGAAAAAATCATTTACCTTCAGTGCTGTATTTCCACCATGAAATCTATAATAAAGCAGTTGGTCATTGAGGTATTCGATTTTAGAGAAAGTAGCCGCAATTAAAACTATCCACCAATCTTCAAAAGGTAAAAAAGATGGAATTGGAATGGCAAAATTCAAAATCTCTTTTCTAAATAAAAAAGTTCCTCCTGATGCAAAGTTGCCTTTTAATAACTCAAAAACAGGGTTACCTCTTTTAGGATTAATTTTAGCAAATTTCCAATAAGAATCATAAAGTCTTTCACCATTTTTGTTTATAACAGAAGCATCGGAAAAAACGAGTCCGATATTTTTGTTATCCAACAAAACATTCAATTCTTTTTCTATTCTTTCGGGTTTAGATATATCATCAGCTCCTTGAAGAGCGATAAGAGATCCTGTTGCAATTTCAAGCCCTTTCGAAACAGTTCCTACAATTCCTCTATGAGGCTCTTTTAATAATTTTACGTTTTTGAAATTGCCAAATTTTTCTTTCACTACTTTGAAAGAATCATCGGTTGATCCATCATCTACAACTATAACTTCTATAAGTTCTGAAACATTCTCTTGATTTAAAATACTATTTATAGACTCTGTTATATAATCTTGATGATTGAAACATGGTATTATGACAGAAATTTTATTATCCATAATTTTAGATACCTTTTCCTGATGTTTTAATTATCCAATTAATAGTTTCAACCAAACCATCTCTAAGAGTTACTTTAGGAGTCCATCTTAGTGATTTCCTAATTTTTTCTATGTCCAAAACTCTTCTCCTAATGTTATCGATATCTCGCTTATCTATATGATTTATTTCAGATTTTGAAGTGTTTAGAATCTCCAGAATAATTTTAGCTAAATTATTAATGGAAGTTTCTACACCAGTTCCAACATTATAGATTTCTCCTATAGATTTATCACTAATAGCAACACTTATTGTAGCTTCAATCGTATCGTCCACATAAGTAAAATCTCTTGTCTGTTCCCCATCTCCATGTATCGTAATCGGTTGATTATTTAAAGCACTATAAATAAATTTCGATATTACCCCACTGTAAGGATTTGAAGGATTTGAATAGGGCCCACAAACATTCGTATATCTTACTACAGAAACTGGTACCATATAAGTTTCAAAATAAGCATTACAATAGGCTTCCCCAGTTAACTTAGAAGCAGCGTAAGGATTTAAAGCATACAAAGAATCATTTTCTGTTATTGGCAAATGAGATGTATTTCCGTAAACACTCGAAGAAGAGGTATAAACTATTTTTTTAATGTTTTTCAATCTACGCGCAGATTCTAGAATGTTAAAAGTTCCAATTGCATTTGTCGCAAAATCTTTTTCTGGATCTTTTGTTGACACTATTATGTTTCTGACTGCAAGATGAAATACAATATCACATTTTTTCATTAAATCAAAAACAAGATCGAAATTTTCAACACTTCCTTCCACAAAATCCACAAAATCAAAGATCGGTATATTAGATTTCAGACCAGTAAAAAGATTATCTATTATGATTATTTTTTTTGGTGAATAATTGCATAACTCATTAACCAAATTAGTCCCAATAAAACCTGCGCCTCCAGTTACAAGTACAGTTTTGTCTTCAAAAAAATCCCTTTTACTTTGTTCAATATTCTCAATAATATTCATGTGAACTACCCCCTTTATATTGCGTTTTGGAATACTCTAAAAGTTGTAGACAAAGCGTGTATGTCCAAAGTGCATGTTCAATTTGACAATCTGCTCTTTGTAGGATAGAGACGAAACTTATATGCTTTAAGCATCTTCCCTCTGACTTTCTGCATACTTTCCAAAAAAGCAAAATATTGTATAATATTTACACTGTATATGTTAGCATAGCATGTGTTATTTATCTACATTTTCAAATTCATCTCCACCGTATAGACGATGAAGTTTTGAAAAAATAGATAAATTGCAAGACAAGTTATGCGTAATCCATTTGAAATATGATATAATAATTATATCACATTTTTTGTTAAAATCAAGGTGGAGGGAGGGGAGTAGATATTTTGAAGAAGTATGTTGTTTTGTTGAGTATTGTTGTTTTAGTGTCTTTGATTTTGAGTTCGTGTATGAATTTTAATGAACCCCAAAATGAAATTGTAAATAGCCAGCAATTATATTATGTGTTCAAGAATGCGCCTGTTAAAAGCAATCCGCCGACGTTTTCGAAATTGTGGAGTTATCAAACCGGAAATTGGGTTGTTTCGTCTCCCGCGCTTTCTCCGAATGGCAAGACGCTTTATGTCGGAAGCGTCGATCGTTATTTTTATGCGCTTAACGCAAACGGAAATGTGTCGTGGAAAGTATCGCTTGGAGGTCCTGTGATATCATCTCCTTCGATTTCGATAAACGGGAATATATACGTTGTTGCATCGTCATTGAGCAGCGTGAATTACAGCGCAACCGGAACGGGATATCTTTACAAGATATCGCCTAATGGAAATGTGACAACGCTTTACACATTTCCGAATATTGTCGGGACATCGCCTCTTTTGGATCCGAAAACGAGTAATGTATACATAGGATGTCTTGACGGCAATCTTTATTCGATTTCAAATACCGGACATCTGAATTGGACATTTCAAAGCGGTGGAGAGATAGGTTCGTCTCCGGTGTTGTCGAATGGGGGAAACACGGTTTATTTCGGCAGCGCAAACGGGTATTTTTATGCGGTCAACGCATCGGACGGAAGCATGAAATGGAAATATCAGACAGGAGCGGGGATAGTTTCGTCTCCCGCACTTGATGCAAACGGAAACGTGTATTTCGGCAGCACGGATGATTACGTGTATGCGCTAACCAGCAGCGGCAGTCTGATCTGGAAGTACAACACGGGAAGCAGAATTGGGTCGTCTCCCGCGATATCGAACGGTACGCTTTACATAGGCAACGAGGCGGGATATTTAGATGCGATAAACATATCTGACGGAAGTTGGAAATGGCACTATAAAACCGGAGGGTACATTCTTTCATCTCCCGCAGTCGATGCGAACGGAACTGTTTATGTGGGCAGCGCGGATGGCAACCTTTACGCGATAGGGTCGAACGGAAGTTTGGTGTGGAAATATCCTACGGGTAACGTTGTAGGCACCTCTCCCGTCATAGGACCAAACGGGGTTGTTTATTTCGGATCGAATAATTATTCTGTCTATGCTCTGTCGACCGGAAGCGGCGTTGGACTCGGTGCGGGACCATGGCCCATGTTCAGAAGAGATATAGTCCATTCGGCTGTTGGATCTGTCGACGGGTTTAAGTTGCTCGGAGATTTTGAAAGAACCGGAAACATAAATTTCAGCGATCTTATGGATATAGCCCTCGCGTGGGGCGCAAGGACAGGTCAGTCGAATTACAACATAAATTACGATATAGGACCCGCGGCGAACACTCAAGGGTATGGATATTACGATACGGCATATCCAGACGGAGTTATAAACTTCACGGATCTCATGATCTTTGCCATGAACTGGGGAAAGCAGGCCGTTAATCCTCCGGATGTCACATCCGTGCTTTCTGCCAATCTAAGACCTGCGAACATCACGCAAGAAGCGTCGGGCAATTACATATTCCTGACCGTCAATTTGGACAATGTTATGGGGTGTGATCTCGTTGTCAAAGAAAACAACGCATCGTTTGTTCAAAAAAGCGGTCTTGATTCCGATATAGCGCTTTTAAAGGAAGGCGGAGGAATCTTTCATGCGATGATAGCGGGAACCGGAAATCGAATAAACGGAAAGATCACATTTGAATTCATCAAAAACGGTTCTACATCCACACTTGATGTTTTAAAGGAGGAATTGAGATGAAAATCCGGAAAATAATCATTTTGTCTTTTATGTTCGCAACGATCTCATTCGTTTTGACATCATGCGTAAAGCCACAGGCGGATGTGCCTTACGCTCCGACTCTTATTTCTCCCGCAAATGGATCCACGTTCAGTTCGACATCCGTTACGCTTTCGTGGAGTTGCAGCGATCCTCAAAACAAACCTTTGAATTACACAATTTATTTCGATGAAGGCGACTCAACACCAACAACAATTATCGCATCGGGAATAGTGACAAGTTTTTACAACGTTGGCGTATCTTACAACACAACTTATTCATGGATGATCGTTGCACGTAATTCCGTTGGAGGAGTTGCGACCGGTGCCGTGTGGACATTCAACGTTGGTGGTCCTGTGCCGGTTGTGCCATACAATCCAGTGCCTTACAACGGACAGACAAATGTTTCGACATCGACACAACTGTCATGGCAGTGTTATTCTCCCGACGGGAGCGTTTTGAATTATTCAATCTATTTCGGCACATCGACAAATCCCGCTTTTGCAACGGAGACAACGAACAATTATTACAATCCAGGGACTTTGAAGGCATCGACGACGTATTACTGGAAGGTTGTCGCACAAAATTTAAGTGGCGGAACGTCGACAAGCTCGCTCTGGCATTTCACGACAAAGCAAAAACAGGCTTTGCCTCCGCTTCCTCCGTCAAATCCTTCTCCGGCAAATAACGCCACCGAAATCCAGCCATCAAACGTAACACTTTCCTGGACTTGTTCTGATCCGCAAAATTATCCTTTGAAATACAAAGTTTACCTTGGCAAGGCCGGATCGATGACTCTTCGAGGCACAGTTGTCACAACGACATATACCATCAAAAATTTGAATTACGGAACAATTTACAACTGGCAAATTGTGGCATTTGATCCGTACGGCAATGTTGCGACGGGTACTGTATGGACGTTTACAACATTCGATCAGCCGCCGAATGCACCGCAACTATTTTCACCGGCAAATTTCTCGACCAACATCCAGGCGAATAATTTGCAATTTTCATGGACATGTTCCGATCCGGACGGAAATCCTTTGACTTACGATTTGTATGTGGGAACAAGTACACATGTGCCGCTTTACAAGAACGGAATAACGGGCAATTCTTACACGACTAATTTGAACTGGAATACGACGTATTATTGGAAGGTTGTCGCAGTCGATCCGTTTGGGAAGACGGCAACAAGCACCGTCTGGAGTTTTGCAACGGCCAATCCGCCGATCCAACCTCCGACACCGCCTGCCAATCCTTCTCCGTCAAGCGGTGCTGTGGCAGTCTCTCTTAAGCCTACATTGTCATGGACATGCTCTGATCCGCAGAACTATCCTTTGACCTACGATCTGTACTTCGGGACGGCGCAAACGCCTCAATTGCGGGCATCGGATCTGAGTGCAACCTCTTACACGATTTCAACACAACTTAGTTATTCAACAAAGTATTATTGGTACGTTGTCGCAAAGGACAACAAGGGAAATTCAACAACCGGACCGACATGGAACTTCACAACTGTCTCACAGCCACCTGCCGCGGCAAGTGCGCCTTATCCTACAAGTGGGCAGACGGGAGTATCACCCGATACGCAGTTAACCTGGCAGGGAGGAAGCGGGCTTACTTACGATGTCTATCTGGGAACGTCTCAAACTTCGATGAATGAGGTCGGATCAAACCTTACGACACCTATATACACACCGCCTCTTAACTCTTTGACCGCGAACACGACGTATTATTGGTATGTTGTGACGATGAACAACGGTGGCGGACAGAGCACAAGCCCTGTGTGGTCATTCACAACGGGGGCTAATTCGTCGAGCGGAAGGGTGACGATCGGCGATCAGGTAGTCGGCGCAAATCAGTCTTTCGTATTGAGCATAAGCGGAATCGGCATTTCGAATTTGAAGGGCATGGAGATAAGGTTAGGATTTGATCCATCCAAGGTTGCGGTAAACACATCTCAGGGCAACAACGGTGTAAGCCTTCAGGGTCCTGTGGCAAACGCTACTTTAATGACGCCAACAGTTACAAGCACGATGATAGACATAAACTTTGCAATTTTCGGAAAGACCGCCACCACCACCGTAAATGTTCCCAACAACGTGATTTTAAACGTTTATTTCACAAATAAGATGTCATCGGGATATACAACGATAAATACGATTTATCTTGATGCAAGAAATGGATCGAACCAGACGATGAATATCACATACTCGGATGTGGGAGTGGTTAGAATACAATAAATCAGTGACGAGTGAACAGTAACGAGTAATCGGCAGAAAAAACAGAGATTGGAGGTTAGAGTAACAAGTAATCAGCGATGAGTAACGCATAACGAGTGAACAGGGGGAAAGGGGATTATAAAGGAGGTTGATATGAAATTTCAGGTTATATTCACATACGATCCGGAATACAAAGGCTATGTTGCGGATGTTCCATCACTTCCCGGTTGTATGAGCGAAGGCAAAACAATGGATGAAGCCATAGAAAATATAAAAGATGCTATAAAGGGATATCTTTATGTGGAAAAAAAGCATGATCGTAAGATTGGATCTAAAAAGACAAATGCATTCATCGGAGAAGTTACAATCTGATGGGACGTCTATCCAATATTTCAGGACAAGAAGCCGCAAAAATATTTTTAAAGTTTGGATATGTGATAGATCACCAAACAGGTAGTCATATGATTTTGTATCATGAAACACGTCCAACACTTTCTATTCCAAATCATCGTGAACTCGCTCCTGGATTATTGCGTGGACTAATTGCCAAATCTGGACTGACAATTGAAGAATTCCTTGATAAAAAATAATCCTCTTGTGCGAGGCTAGTGCGATTTTTCGTAAATTGATTCAAAGATTTTTGACGTCCTGTGTGGTTCCGCGTTTTGTGATGAGAACGTTTTTACCTTCAATGACGACTATCACGTCTTCAAGATGAGAAACAACGACATGGTGGTCTTTATCGAAGACGGCGCAATTTTGGGCATTTCTGAAGATCACATCTTCGTATTCTTTATAATTTCCGTTTTTGTCTTTTGGCATGAGGTCGTAAACTGCGTCCCAACTTCCCACATCATTCCATTCAATGTTTAAAGGTATGACAACCACATTGTCCGCTTTTTCCATAACGCCGTAATCTATCGAGATTGGCTCAAGAGATTCGTAAATCTTGTTGATATCCCAATCTGTTTCTTTGAATGCTTTGTACAGATCCGGCATATACTTTTTGAAAGCGTCCCACATCGTCGATACTTTAAAAAAGAAAATACCGGAATTCCAGAAGAAATTACCTGATTCGACGTAGAATGTTGCGGTTTCGAGGTTTGGCTTTTCGTGAAATCTTTTCACTTTTAATGGCAAATTCCATGTTTCCAATAATTTCTTGTCCACTTCTATATAGCCATATCCGGTTTCAGGCTTTGAAGGTTCGATGCCGAGGGTTACTATTACATCTTTTTCGGTTGCCGATTTAAATGCAAGGTGAATGAACAACTTAAGGGTTTTTTCATCCCTTATGAAATGATCGGAAGGCATAACGATGACAACATCGTCATCATTCATCTTTGATATTCCAAGTGCTATTGCGGCAGCAGTATTCTTTGCCGCCGGCTCAAAGATGATGTTTCCTTTTGGTAGTTTTGTGAGTTGATCGTAAATATGTTTGGAATGATTGGCATTTGCCACAACGTAAACGTTTGGAGCGGTGACAAGTCTTCTGGCTCTGTAAAAGGTCTCTTGAATAAGAGATTTGTCTGACATTAACCGAAGAAATTGCTTTGGCTTCTCTGCTATTAACCTTAGCAACGATGTGTCCGCGATTCTTACTTCTAAACATCGCATCATCCATGCGTGGTCTACATGCTCGAAGAAGCCTTTTATGTCCGCATCTACTATCCAGTTTATTTTC
>JAJYYZ010000020.1 GCA_021800445.1 bacterium
AATGAGTTTTCAAAGACCAAGCATTCAAAAAAATGCTAATTGATTGTTTTGCCTAAATTTACCCTCTTGACAAACTATACCGAAGACTTATTTGAAGTCTAAGAAATTATAACATTATTCAGTTTGAAATGTAAAGTGCCTCAAAATTGTCAAGATATCTCAATGAAATTTCTTTGGAGTGAAGGATGACTACCGTTTCGTCATTTTTCCTTTCAGCAGAAAGAGTTAAATTGTAAGAACCTGTTATGACCACCGGATCCCTTCCGTTTGGATCGATGATGATGTATTTGTGATGAAACAGGCCTTTGGAAAGATGATATTTTTTGACGAATGAAAATTCTTTCATCTTCGGCACAAAACTGTAAGATGATGAATTCCAACTTTCATCGGCCAGTACCCTTATCTTCACGCCTTTCTCATCAAGAGCGGCAAGTACAAGTGCAATTCGAGGATCCGAAAAGGAATAGACGGCAACATCTACTTCTGACTTTGCAGATTTGAGCATTTCGAGAATTGATTCAAATGTTTCTTCGGAAGGCGAAAAGCATACTTTTATTATAACGTTATCGACGAAAAGCATTGCAGATTCATCATCTTTTGAACTCTCAAAGTACCCATCTCTCATCTTTCGGAAATCTTTTTCAAAAACATCGGCGATTTCGGGTGATTCAAAGATCATGGAATTGTTGAAATCCTGGTAAAACCCATAATTTGTCAAATTTGCGGAACCAAACCATACATATTTGCCATCCACTATGATGTATTTCGAGTGCATAAGACCGTTATCCAAAGGATCGGCAACGATATCAAGATCGGAAAGCATTTTTATGTTTTTAACGTAATTTTCTCCTTCCATGACAAGTCTAACATCAAGACCTTCAAAGGATTTTGCCCTCAAAAGTGAAATCACATCCTCATCGTCAAGGCTGTAAATGGAGATATGAATGGATCTGTGTGCCGAATCGATGAGTTCGAGTACCGAATTTTTGAGTTGACCCGCATTCGGCGGAAAATTAAAAAACACTTCCCATGAAAAGGCGGACAAACAAGAAAAAATCAAAAAACTCAAGAGGAGAAATACCTTTTTCATTTCATCAACACCATTATTTTATCGGCATGGCAAATTTCATCATGACCTTTTAACTTTCGTTTAATCGTGTTTTCCACAACACGGCTGGAACAATTGACAGCGGCCATCGCGATGGTTTGATCTTTGTTTATTATCTCGACCGTGTCATCTTTTGAGAACTTTCCTTCACACGAAATAACTCCCACCGGCAAAAGACTTTTCCCATTGAAGATGGCTGCTTTCGCACCCTCATCTACGTAAATTTTCCCTTTAGGCTTGGCGACAAAACCAATCCATGCTTTTTTCGCGTTTGGCCTTTTTGATGGTCTGAAGTTCGTCCCTTCCACCTCTCCGTTTAACATCTTTGTCAAATTCATCTTTTTCCCATTTGTTATGATGGAAGTCACGCCGGCATCCGATGCCATTTGCGCGGCCTTTATCTTCGTTGCGATTCCACCGCTTCCCCAATTCGTGCTTCCTAAGTTTGCTATAATTTTTCTTTCATCGAATTCATCTATCACATTTCCTTCTTGATCGAGAACTCCATCAACGACAGAGAATAGCACAAGTATGTCTGCTTTTAGCCCGATGGACAGATAGGCCGAAAGCGTGTCATTATCACCGACCTTCATCTCTTCAGTTGCGACGGTATCATTTTCGTTTATTATCGGAACAACTCCAAAATGCTTCAACGAATCAATCGTGTTCATTATATTTATGAATCTTTTTCTGTTTGAGAAATCTTCTCTCGTAAGCAACAACTGCGATACCACTTTTCCAAACTTTTGGAATTTCTCCGAATAAATCTTCATGAGTTCTATTTGGCCTATCGCGCAAAGCGCCTGTTTTTCCGAAAGTTTTGCACCCTTAGATTTGAGTATCCCGTATCCGCCGGCCCTGGCTCCGGAGGAAACTATGAAGATCTCGTGGCCCGCATCCATAGCTCTTGAAACTTCAGATGCGATTCTTTCAATAAAAGATTCGTCTATTTTCCCATCCTTCCCGACAAGCAGGTTACTTCCGAATTTAACGACGCATTTCATGATCTTATCTGTCCTTCACCATGAATTACGTATTTGTAAGATGTAAGTTCACTCAATCCGATAGGACCGCGCGCGTGAAGTTTTTGGGTGCTTATGCCTATTTCGGCGCCAAATCCGAATTCTCCTCCGTCTGTAAATCTCGTCGATGCGTTAACGTAGACTGCCGCCGCATCGATTTCAGATGTGAATTTCAAGGCATTTTCGTAATTGTTTGTGATTATAGATTCAGAATGTTTTGTTCCGTATCTCGATATGTGATCCATCGCTTCATTTGCGTCTTTGACGATTTTGATGCCGAGTATAAGATCGAGATATTCGGTCGACCAATCCTCCTGAGAGGCTTTTTTCATTGATGGAATTATTCTCAACGCTTCATCGCATCCCCTCATCTCAACGTTCAACGCTTTGAGCCTATCGTACAGCATGGGAAGAAAAATCTCGGCCACTTTTTGATGGATCAAGACCTTCTCTGCGGCATTGCATGTGCCCGGCCTTTGGACCTTGGCATTTTCTATTATTCTCAGTGCCATATTTAAATCCGCCGATTCATCGACGAAGATATGGCAATTTCCTGCGCCTGTTTCAAGGGTTGGAACGGTCGCGTTTTGAACGACGAAGTCTATAAGGGACTTCCCGCCGCGTGGAATTACAAGATCAAGATATGTCCTCATCTTTATCATCTCTTCGACGGCTTTATGGGATGTGTCTTCGATGAGTTCTACGGCATTTTGGGAGAAATCTGCCACCTTAAGGCCTGATTTTATCGCCTTGACAAGTGCCACATTGCTGTTCTGGGCCGAGGCACTGCCCTTTAGCAGCACGGAGTTGCCGCTTTTTAAGCATAATATCGCGGAATCTACCGTGACATTCGGTCTGCCTTCGTATATCATGCCGATCGCACCTATCGGAACTCTAACCTTCATTATTCTCAAACCATTCGGCAAGGTCCATCCGTTGTCTATTTTTCCGATTGGGTCATCAAGATCTATGATCCGTTTTATCGAATCCATCATCGCGTCTATCCTTTTATCGTTCAAAAGCAACCTGTCGATGATGGATTCGGGCATTTCGTTTTTTCTTGAGAGATCAACGTCTATTCTGTTACCTTTAAGGATATTTTTTCTGTTCTTGTCTATGGCATCGGCGATCGATCTCAAAGCCTCATTTTTTCTTTGAGTGCTCATAAGGCCGATCGACTTCTTTGCCTGTGAAACCTTTTTTGCGAGTTCTTCAACTTTCATGGGAATCACCTTGAAGTTCCAGCGCTTTTTTGTAGGTGTCGAAGATCATCTTCATGAGTATCCCCCTTAATCCTTCACGCTCGAGAGAGTATATGCCTTCTATCGTCGTTCCGCCCGGAGAGGTAACGAGATGTCGAAATTCTCCGGGATGTTTTCCTTCTTTTTGGAGTAACTCCGCCGATCCTTTTATCGTTTCTATGACGAGTTCCATCGATGTATCGTAAGAAAGGCCGAGTTTCATGCCGGCATCGACAAGCGCTTCTATTATAACGAAGATGAAAGCAGGACCGCTTCCGCTTAAGGCCGTGACAGCCGCGAAGTGCTTTTCCTCTATTTCCACAAGCACTCCAAAATTTGAAAGCAAAGATTTGACGATTTGCTTTTTATCGTCGATGAATTCTTCAGAATATGTTATGCCGACAACGCCCTTTCCTATCGATATCGGTATATTTGGCATTATTCTGACAACGTCTCCGTCGAGATACGATTTTATCGTCGATATTTTCAAACCGGTTACGGTGCTTATGATTATACCGCTTTTTATTTTTATTCTTTTGAGCGCGCTTATCGCGTCTTGAGGCTTTACGCAAAAAAACAACATGCCCACATCCGGCATTTCCTCTATTTTTGAAAAGATTTGCGCTTTATTTTGAAACTTTTTCAATTTCTCCGTTCTTCTGTTCACAAGCACGAGATCGTGATCGTCGATCAGTGCCTCTGCAATTATCGTTCCTATGTTCCCGACGCCTATTATCCCTATCTTCATTTGTACCTCCTTTCGTAAGTGACATGCTCCCACCACTTATAGAAGTGGGAGAATTCTTGCTTAAAAAAACGTTAAACCAAATTTCATATCAGATCAACCTCAAAAGCCCAATGTCTGTTTATTGGCAAATGTGGCCTCCGCCAAATTCAAAATTTGCATTTCACTTTTAAAAGAGGTTTGGTATAGTATAGTATAATTATCATGTATTTCATAATATGGAGGTATTATGATGAAAAAAGACATGCTTAAAAAACTCGATCTGTATGAAGAATTTGTGATAATCAACAAAGGAACCGAAAAGCCTTTCACCGGCAAATACAACGATTTCTACGAAAAGGGAACTTACGTTTGTAAAAGATGCGGATTGCCACTTTACAAATCAAGCAGCAAATTCAAATCCGAATGCGGATGGCCAAGTTTTGACGAAGAAATACCCGGCGCTGTAAAGAAGCAGATGGATGCGGATGGTCAAAGAACGGAAATAACGTGCGCCTATTGCGGATCACATCTTGGCCATGTTTTTGAAGGAGAAGGGTATACATCAAAAAATGTAAGACATTGCGTTAATTCAGTGTCGATGGAATTTGTGCCGGATGGAGAAAAAATCCAAAGAAATCGGGCATTTTTGGCCGCTGGATGTTTTTGGGGAACAGAGTATATGTTCAAAACTTTCAAGGGTGTCCTTGACACGAGGGTGGGATACATGGGTGGAAAAAAGAAAAATCCCACTTATGAGCAGGTATGTACAGGCACCACAGGGCATCTCGAAACGGCAGAGGTAATATACGATACGTCAAAGGTCGATTATGCAACTCTTGTAAGATTTTTCTTTGAAATCCACGATTTTTCCCAGTTTGACGGTCAGGGCCCCGATATAGGGGAACAGTACAAAAGCGTGATCTTTTATACGGACGATGATCAAAGGCAAGTCGCGGAATCCGTGAAAAAAGAACTTCAAAAGATGGGAAGGGTTGTTGCTACGGAAATAAGACGTGCTTCAGACTTTTGGCTTGCCGAAGATTACCATCAGGATTATTACGAAAAAACACACAAAGTTCCATACTGTCATTACAGAAGAAGTGTCTTTTCGCCTGAAACTTTTAAAGTCAGGACCGAGGAATGATCATGCCCATATTTTTTGATGAATCCAAAAAAACCTTTAACCTTTTTTCGAAAGACATGCAGTACACGATGTATGTCGATCAAAACGGAAGGTTACTTCATGCTTACTGGGGAAGAAAGATAAGGGCACTTGACATCGATCATATCGCCAATTTGTACAAGATGGCTTATGGATCAAATCTTTCCCTCGAACTTCTTCCTCAGGAATATCCTGCTTACGGAGGAACAGATTTCAGAAGTCCTGCTTATCAGGTACAATTCGAAGACGGATCTACGGTCTCGGATTTGAAATACGCAGGCTATAAAATTTACGACGGAAAACCAAAATTAGACGGTTTGCCGGCAACTTACGTTGAAAATGGTGATGAAGCCCAAACCATCGAAATTCACTTGCGTGACGACATCGGAAGGTTAAGCGTAACTTTAAATTACACCGTGTTTGAAAAATTTCAGGCCATTGCAAGAAGTGTAAGATTCAAAAATGAAAGTTCAAAGCAGATAAAGATATTAAGGGCGTTAAGTGCGAATGTGGATTTTGAAGATGATGATTTTGTGATGATTCAACTTTCTGGTGCGTGGGCACGTGAAAGGAACATCGTAAAAAGGCATCTTGCCTCCGGTATTCAATCTATCGAAAGTCGAAGAGGCGCAAGCAGCCATCAACAAAATTCTTTTATCGCGCTGGCAAGATCAAACACAAATGAATGGGAAGGAGAAGTTTATGGATTTAGCCTTGTCTACAGCGGAAACTTTCTTGCTCAGGTTGAAGTCGGTCAGTATGAAAGTGCAAGGACATCCATTGGCATAAATCCTTTTGACTTTTCATGGCTTTTGGAACCATCCGAAACATTTCAGACACCGGAGGCAGTTATAACTTATTCATATGAGGGCTTCAACGGTATGTCTCAAACATATCACAAACTCTACGGCACAAGACTTGCACGCGGCAAATACAGAGACACAGAAAGACCTGTGATCGTGAATAATTGGGAGGCGACGTATTTCAATTTCAACGAGGAGAAATTACTTACAATCGCAAAAGAGGCAAAAGCGCTCGGCATAGAATTTTTTGTCCTTGATGACGGTTGGTTTGGAAAAAGAGATGCGGATAATTCTTCTCTCGGAGACTGGTTTGTGGATAAGAGAAAATTGCCTGAAGGTCTTGATGGCCTTGCTATAAAGATAAACGAGATCGGAATGAAATTCGGTCTGTGGATCGAGCCGGAGATGGTTTCACCTGATAGCGATCTTTACAGGTTACATCCGGAATGGTGCATTCATGTCAATGGCAGAGAAAGAAATTTGAGCAGAAATCAACTCGTTTTAGATTTCTCGAGACAGGACGTATGTGATTACATGATAAAGACGATATCAGAACTTTTGAGAAGTGCAAATGTAAGTTACGTCAAATGGGACATGAACAGAAACATGACAGAGATAGGATCTGATGCTTTGCCTCCCGAGAGACAAAGAGAGACAGCCCATAGGTATATGCTTGGCCTTTACATGGTTATGGATGTCGTAACTTCGTCCTTTCCGAATGTGCTTTTTGAAAGTTGTGCGGGAGGCGGAGGAAGATTTGATCCGGGTATGCTTTATTACATGCCTCAGACATGGACAAGCGATGATACCGATGCGATAGAAAGGCTTAAAATTCAGTACGGAACAAGTTATGTCTATCCACAGGTAATGATGGGAAGTCATGTATCCGATGTCCCAAATCATCAGGTCGGACGGGTAACATCCGTAGAGATCAGATCACATGTGGCGATGAGTGCGAACATGGGCTTCGAACTTGATCTGACAAAAATTTCTGAAGATGAAAAAGTGAAGGTCAAGTCGTACATCTCCGAATACAAGAAAATGAGAAAATTGATTCAATTCGGTAATTTTTACAGGCTTTTGAGTCCTTTTGATGGAAACGAAGCCGCATGGATGACAATCGACGAAAAAAAGGATGAATTTTTGCTTTATCACTTCAAAATACTTGGCATGCCAAACGCAAAAAACAAAAGATTAAGGCTTAAAGGCATATCAACCGATAAAAATTACAAGTTGGAAGGCACATACGAAATTTACGGTGGAGATGAACTTACCTTTGAAGGAATAACTATTCCGTATAAACATGGAGATTTCCAAAGTGTTTTGATGCATTTCAGGAGTATCTGAAAAGGCGGAAGGTCCGCCCTTTTACAGATTGTTTTCAAAAAACTTCACAGTTTCCGCTATAACACGTTCTGACCAATCGTAAGAAGTGAAAACATGATCCGATCCTTCAATTGGAAGAAGCGTTCCTTTTTTGAATTCTTTAACGAGTGATTGACTGTGTTCGAAAGGCACAGATTGATCCGATGTGCCATGAATTATAAGGGTCGGTTTTTTATATTTCTTTGCCTCGTCAAAGGCATCGAATGTCAAAACTTCTTTGGTGAATTCTTTGGATACCCTTATTCCGCCGACGTCAAAAAAGCGAAGATCTTTCGGAACAGATGGAATGCCTTTTGAAAAGACTTCTTTGTTTTTCGCCGCCGGTGCCCATAGGCAAAGTGCATCCGGATCGATTCGTTCGACAGTCAAAAGTGCAATCGTTCCACCCATTGAAAGGCCAAGCACACCAAGTTTGTTGTCAAAGTTCCTTCTCGTGTACTCAATGACTTTGAGCGCATCGGAAATCTCAGAAGAAAGTGTCATCTTCTCGAAAGGCCAATCGCTATTTCCTGAACCTCTGAAATCAAACCTCACAGACGATATACCAGCCTTTTCAAGGGCCTTAGAAAGTCGCGCGAAGATAAAATGCGCTTCAACATGACTTCCGGTAAAGCCGTGAAACATGACAACGACAGGGGTATTTTTACCCGTACTGTTTATAACCGTGAATATTTTGCCTTTGTTTTTCAAATTTACAGTTCTCATTTTTTCCTCCTTAGCCATTCTTCCATTTTGTTAAAAGTTCTTGCGATAACCTCATCCATGTTGTAATATCTATATTCTGCAAGTCTGCCGATGAAAAGGTATTCTCCAGACTTCTCGATGTTTTCGACTTCTTTCATGTAAAGTTTGCTTTTGTTCGCATTTTCTTCGGTCATTACGACGTAATACGGCTCTCCGCTGTCAAGCGGATATTCGTAACAGACAGTCGTGAGATCTGATTTCTGACCTGTCATGTGTTTAAACTCCGTTATACGTGTCCAATCGTAATCATTGGGATAATTAACAACCGAGACAGGCTGATAGTATTCTTGACGGTAGGTCCTGAAATCTAATTTCAGAGATCTGTATTCGAGATCCCCGTGAATTTTCCCGAAAAATTCATCCAATTTGCCAGTGTAAACCGTCATAACCGGCTTCATCTCAGATTTTATTTCAAAATAATCGCAATTCGTTAAAATCGATATATCAGGATGATCAAGCATCTTTTCAACCATCTTTGTGTATCCATGAAGCGGAAGTCCTTGATATGGATCTGAAAAATATCTACCATCACGGTTAGATCTCGTCGGAATTCTCTTCGCAATTTCAGAAGAAAGTTCGGATGGCATTCTGTTCCATTGCTTTTTAGTGTAATTCATGAAAAATTTCTCGTAAAGTCTTCTGCCCACCTGAGAAATAACCGCATCTTCAAAATTAACCGGAGGATTTTTGAACTCCGAATGTTTAACCTCATCGCTAAGAAATTCATTAACTTTTTCTATTGACAGATCTATTCCGAATATTTGAGAAATCGTGTCTCTGTTTATCGGAAAAGGCACGTACATGCCGTCCACATAACTTAAAACTCTGTGCTGGTAATAATTCCACGACGTAAAACGGCTCATAAATTCAAAGACAGACCTGTTTTTTGTGTGAAAAATGTGAGGACCATAGGTATGAATCAAAATTCCATCCTCGTTAAATTCATCGTAAGCATGTCCGGCAACATGGTTGAGTTTTTCAACGATCAAAACACGAAATCCCGCTTCTGCAAGCATTCTCGCTGAGGTTGCGCCGGCAAGACCGGACCCTACGATGAGCACAAAATTTTTCATCAAAAGCCTCCTCTTCCACCGCCGCCAAAACCACCGCCAACATTACCGCCAAAACCTCCTCCACCGAAATTACCCATGTTTCCAACCTGCTGAACGTTGGCATTTATCATCGCACTCTGTGGCAACACTATCAAAGAATCGTACCAGATCATGGTTGTAAAGGCAGGGAAAAACGGATCGGATTCCACGATCTCCGGCGGATTAACCTCTTTTATGGCTTTTATGACATGTTTCGCTATCCCGAGGCTCGTTCCGTAAACAAGATATTGTTTCCAGATAAGTATCGATTCCGGAGGTTTTTCTTTTATCAAAGAGTAATCCATAAGATATTTTTCAAAATGTTTCCATCTTAGATAATAAGTTCTGCCATCTTTTGTCCATCTTCCAAAAATATCCCGTGGAAGCATGAGTATTATCCAAGAAGTGACCCAATCCGCAAAGGTTACCCAACTCAAAATCATCAAAAGATTAGGATAGGCCCTGCCGTTATAAATGTTCAAGAGAACCAACGCGATTGGAAGGATCATCAAGGCAAAAACAGTGACAACCTTTGTTATCGTGTTGCCATAAGTAAGCAGGTAATTTCTGGTTTCTCCATCAGTTAAGACTTTCATTTTCCAATCAACAAAAGCGTTGTTGAATTTTTGCGCTTTTTGAATATTTCCCTTCATCGATTCTCCGATAGCCCGTGGATCGAAAATTCCATCTATCGAAAATGGTTTGATGACGTTGTAAAAAAGCATTTTTTCGCTTTCACTCAAAGGTTTCTTGCCATCCAGGACTTCAAAAGCATTTTCACCTGAGAATTCGAGATAGCCTTTATCGACAAGATTAAGAATCGCGGCGGCGAATCCGTCCGAATCCGGTTCGGATATGAGCCTTTTGACAACCGAATTCACAAGTTCGGGAGGATCATCAAATGGAATCTCTCTTTCGTATTCCGTAACATCAACTTTTGGCTCTATCCCAAAAAGTCTTCTAAAAAGTAAAGGAATTAAAGGTATCAGAATGATCAGCAGCGCTATCCAAAACCATTGCCAGAAAATACCGTGTGAATATCCGTTCTCGATCCCTTCAACTTGATTTAGCGTCATCGAAAGAGGGGAGGCGTATTTAACATTTGTGAGTGGAAATACCACCCTTGCTTCGGCATAGGTATTGGGAGGTATGTTGTGATATGTTACGGTAAAATCGTGCTTTCCGTTCATTACGATCCGATGTTGAAGATCAAGCGGGTGGAGGAAGATCCGATCGATGTTGAAATTCGCAGGAAATATGTAATGGACTGTCAACAAAGGTACCCAAGAAGGTGTGCCTTTACCCCAGAATTTGTAAAAGAATTGAGAAAAATCATTTCCGTTTTGAAAGCCACCGGTAACATCGTAAGAAAGATTCATGACAACGTTATCACCCCCTACCTTTGGAACGGTATATCCGTTGTTCAAATAAACAAGCAGATCAAATCCGGATTGATTTACATTTCCCTCAGTTTTTTGAATGGTAGCCCCTTGAACTGATAATCTGAAATTACTCATTGAAACGCCATTCGGAAATTGCGTGTAAGGAGCAAGGCCATGGTAAGGTTTGGTAAAGGTG
The DNA here is from genome assembly GCA_021800445.1 of bacterium. Classification (GTDB taxonomy): domain Bacteria; phylum Thermotogota; class Thermotogae; order Mesoaciditogales; family Mesoaciditogaceae; genus Athalassotoga. The sequence continues at coordinate 10,863 of JAJYYZ010000020.1, forward strand.
TAATAATCATTCTCAGATATGTGGGCAACTCCGTTTGGATTGACGTTAACGGTGACATCGACTTTATCAACCCTTAAATTCGAGGACCATACGGCAAAATAACCATTTACGTAAAAGGTTAAAAGCAAGCCCACAACTCCCATGGCTAAAACAACGACAATCTTGAGGATCAAAGCACCATTTTTCAAGAATTTTCCTCCTTACAGTTTGAAATCATATCACGACTTATTTTGCGTACTCAACGCTTCTTTTTTCTCTTATGACCACGACTTTGATCTGACCAGGATATTCCATCGAAGATTCTATTTCTTTGGCAATATCGTAAGCCATCTTATCCGCCAGTTGATCATCTATCTTGTCGGGTTCAACGATAATTCTGATTTCGCGACCTGCTTGAATTGCATATGCTTTTGTCACATTCTTGTGCGTTGTCGCTATTTCTTCAAGTTTCTGAAGCCTTTTTATGTATATCTCTATGCTTTCCCTTCTTGCACCGGGTCTTGAAGCACTTATCGAGTCAGCCGCGGCAACGAGTACTGACTCCGGCGTTTGAAACGGCATTTCTTCGTGATGCGCTTGAATCATGTTAACGATGGCATCTTTTTCTCTGTATCTTCTGGCAAGTTCGCCACCGATCATGGCGTGAGTTCCTTGCACTTCGTGATCTACCGCTTTGCCTATATCGTGTAAGAGCGCACCCCTCTTGACCTTTTCGACATCAAGACCTATTTCTTCCGCCATCATCGCGGCTATTTGTGAAACTTCGATGGAATGGTAAAGCACATTTTGACCGAAACTTGTTCTAAATCTTAATCTTCCAAGCAATTTTATGAGTTCGGGATGCATGTTGGATATTCCAACCGTCAGTATGGCCTTTTGACCCTCTTCGTGTATCATCTTTTCGATCTCTTTTTTCGATTTGTCGTAAAATTCTTCTATCATTGCCGGATGTATTCTGCCGTCTTCTATGAGTTTCTCAAGCGTCATCTTGGCTATTTCACGTCTGAGCGGATCGAAGCAAGAAAGCACAACACTTTCGGGAGTATCATCTATTATTATATCGACGCCGGTAAGATTTTCGAAGGCCCTTATGTTACGGCCCTCTCTTCCTATTATCCTTCCTTTCATATCATCGTTCGGAAGTTCAACGGATGATACGGTTATGTCTCCGACGTAATTACTGGCGTACCTTTGAACCGCGGTGCTTATCACCCATTTTGCTTCATTTTCCGCCTCTTCAGCGTATTTTTCTTTCATTTCGGCGTACATCTTTGCAATTGTTCTTTCCATCTCTTCCTTCGTCATGTTTATGACGAGTTGTCTTGCTTGTTCTTGATTTAAAGACGCTATTTCATGCAATTTGTCTTCCTGTTCTTTTACAAGTTGACCTACTTTATCTCTTTCTTTCTCAAGGTTCAACCTCAAATCTTCTATCTTTTCTTCCTTTTTGGAAAGCGATTCTTCTCTTCTGGCTACGGTTTCCTCGCGCCTTACAAGTCTATCTTCAACTTGTTTTAGATCATCCTGCTGTTTTTTGACCTCTTTTGAAAAAGATTCCCGTAAAGTGGTTATTTCCTGTTTTGCCTCTATGATCATCTCTTTCTTTGTTTTTTGAGCATCTTCTTGTGCATTTTTAACGATGCTATTGGCATCTGATTTTGCAATTCTTTGATCTTTGAGAATTTTTGACTTTCCAAATTGATATCCTATTAAGGCTGCAAGTATCACGCTTGGAACCAGAATGATTATCATCAAAATTACATTATTCATCATCATGCCTCCATTTCTTTGGAGATCTCACGCAACAATCGTTTTACGATGTAAGGATCGAATCCTCTGTTTACAAGTTTTTGAAAAAGTTTGTCTTCCGGATCTTTTTGATGCGCTTTTTTAAAGCGCTTAAAAATTTCTTTGAGATCGATGTCATTTAAAACTTCATCAATTACCTTTGCGATGATCTCCTTTTCTATTCCAAATTCTTTTAATTCATATTCAACGTACTTTGGCCCTTTAAATCTAATTTCGATCTGATCTGAAGCGTAAAGTTTCGCGAATTTAAGATCGTCTAAAAAACCTTTCCGCTTAAGTTCTGAAACCAAATCATTTACGATATTTTGATCATATCCTTTTTCTTTCAATCTGTTAGAAATTTCAAATTCGGATCGAGCCCTTGATTTCAAAAGTCTAAAGGCATCTTTCCTTGCGTTTTCAAGATTCTTTTCTTTCTCCATCTGAAACTCTCAAAAGGCCATGAGCCTCTCTTATTCTTTTTTCAATTTCATCTGCAATATCTTTGTTATCTGTAAGATATTGAACAACGTTGTTTTTACCCTGCCCTATGCTTATCTCTTTTCCATCAAGGCCGGTATAACTGAACCATGATCCTTTCTTTGATATGAATCCTTCATTAACGCCTAAGTCAACGAGTTCATTTTCTCTGACTATGCCTCTTCCGTAGATTATATCGAAATGCGCTTCTTTGAATGGAGGAGCAACCTTGTTTTTAACAACTTTAACTCTCGTTTCATTTCCAATTACCTTGTCTCCTTCTTTTATTGCTTCTCCGCGTCTTATATCAAGCCTCACAGTCGCGTAAAATTTAAGGGCGTTACCACCCGACGTGGTTTCTGGATTTCCAAACATAACTCCGATCTTCATTCTGATCTGGTTTGTGAAGAATACTATCGCCCTTGACTTACTGACATTTGAGGTGAGTTTTCTTAAAGCCTGTGACATGAGACGAGCTTGAAGACCTATTTGGGTATCTCCCATAGCCCCTTCAATTTCGGCTCTTGGTGTCAGGGCAGCGACAGAGTCTATGACGACCATATCTATGGCATTCGATCTCACCAAAGTGTCGACTATTTCCAAGGCCTGCTCTCCACTGTCCGGCTGCGATATCACGAGTTTTCCCACATCAACGCCAAGATTTCGCGCGTAAGATGGATCAAGGGCATGTTCAACGTCTATGAAAGCGACCGTTCCTCCAAGTTTTTGAGCCTGAGCAAGGGCATGAAGCGTAAGGGTTGTTTTTCCACTTGATTCAGGACCGTATATCTCCACAACCCTACCACGAGGATATCCTCCAACCCCGAGTGCTATGTCGAGCGATATAGAACCCGTTGGAATCGTTTCTATATTCTTGACGATCTCTTCTTCACCCAATATCATTATCGATCCTTTTCCAAAATCCCTTTCTATCTGTTTTATAGCGCTTTCAAGAGCCTTTTCTTTTCCAGTTGAATCTTCAGCCATTTTTACCCTCCAAATATGCTTTTGTGAACGGAACTGTACACCGAGCCGTTATGAGTTAAAGTCGATGAAAACAGTTCGACAGTATTACATTCAAAACTCACAGGCTCGTAAGTGATGTTAGAGATAACCTCGCCCCAGTTTTTTGGTATTCCTTTCAATCTTCCAACTGTAAGATGAGGTGTAAATCTTTCTTGGAACGCAAAACCATGCTTTTTCAGTTCAACATTCAATTTTTCGTAAAGATTTAAAACTTCACTTCCTTCACATTTCAACCAAACGACACGTGGAAGACCCTTGGAAGGAAATAAACCTATTCCGCTTACCCTCATCGGAAATGGTTTAAAGGGCGGAATTATTCTATCCATAAGGTCTTCAACAACTGAGATTTCTTGGTCGTCGATATCTCCAAAAAAGAAAAGCGTGAGATGTGCATTTTCTCTTTTTGGCCAACTACCGAAAAAACCGTTGATTTTGAGAAACTCTTGTGTTTTCGTTATCTGTGTTTCCACTCTTGTGTTCGTTCTTATAGCCATGAATGTTCTCAATCTTTGAGTACCTCCCAGTTTTTGACGAAATACTCGATTCCAGATACGACTGTCATGAGAAGGGCAATCCACATCAAAATGATGTTTAAAGTCCATCCGAAGACGGGATTTACGTTGTAAAACAGCACAAAAATTATGAAAAACATCTGGAATGTCGTCTTGAACTTGCCCCACCAACTTGCCGCGATCACTTTTCCGTTCACCGCCCCGATCATCCTGAGACCGCTAACGGCGGAATCTCTTGCTATTATGGTTATCACAAACCAACTTGCAACGTAACCCATCTGAAGGAAAACAAGCAAAGCCGCATCTACAAGTATTTTATCGGCCATCTGATCGAAAAATTTTCCAAGCGTTGTGACTTCGTTCATGGATCTTGCAACTCTTCCGTCAAGAAAATCCGTTATAGACGCTGCGGCAAAAAATATAAGAGCGGCGAGAGCCATACTTTTATCGTGAATCAATGCGGTATACATGAAAGGAATTACAAACAAAATTCTCAAAAGGGTGAGTTTTGTGGCAAGGGTGATTTTCATACAACTTCTCCTTCAAGATCGTAGAATTCATATGATTTCACGACCACATTCGCAAATTCTCCCATTTCAACCTTATTTGTCGAAGAGAAATGTATTGAACCATCAATTTCAGGTGCATCCATGTAAGTTCTTCCCACATACATTCCATCTTCAATTCCTTCAACGATCACTTTGAACTGCTTACCAACGAAAGATTTGTTTTTTTGAATATTTATCTCTCTTTGAAAATCCATAATGCTTTCAAATCTTGACTGTGCAACGGCCTTTTTGACCTTTGGCAGCAAACCATGCGCTACCGTTCCTTCTTCATCAGAATAAATGAAAACCCCTATTCTGTCAAATTTCACATCTCCGAGAAAATTGAGAATTTTTTCGAGATCCTCATCATTTTCGGACGGAAATCCGGTTATGAACGACGTTCTAAAGATCGCATCTGGAATGCGTTCTCTGATGTAAGAAATTTTATCCTCTAAAAGTTTGATATCCGGATTTCTTTTCATCATTTTGAGAATCCTTTCCGAGGCATGTTGAACGGGTATGTCAAAGTAGTGAAGAATTTTTCGCAATTTTGCAATAGTTTCGATCAACGCTTCATTCACACCGTCCGGATAAAGGTAAAGCAGGCGAATCCAAAAATCTCCCGGTATATTATCCATATCCAAAAGCAAATCGATTAAAGTTTTTCCCCCGTAAGCATATCCCGTGGAATCCTGTGAAACGAGTATGATCTCTTTTTTACCGGTCTTAACCAAAAATTCAACTTCTTTGAGAATGTCTTCGTAATTCCTGTTTTTCAGAGGGCCTTTTATGGACGGTATGGCACAAAACGTACATTTTCTGTCACATCCATCTCCGATCTTGGCGTAAGCGTAAGGCGTATCAGTTGAAGTCCTTCCCAAAAAACTGTAAACGGGTTCTGGTGATCCATAAAATTCAGAAAAATTTTCTACCGCCTCGGCAACACGTTGAGGCGAAACGACGCCAAGAAATGCGTCAACTTCAGGTATCTGGACCTTGAGTGCTTTAAAATAGCGCTGTGCCAAACATCCATGCACTATTATTTTAAATGCCTTGTTTTTTCTGAATTTTATAACATCGAATATCTCATCAATGGATTCTTTTTTTGCGTCGGACACAAAAGCACACGTGTTTATTACAGCCACGTTTGCGTCTTCAAGATCATCTACAATTTCATGACCTCTTCCCATCAGTATGGCTTTTATGACGTCAGAATCTGCTTCGTTTTTTGGGCAGCCAAGTACATCCATCCATACTTTCATGACCTTTTCAAATCTCTCTTCTTTTCCATGTACAAAGTCCTTATCTTCTCAAGTTCTTCGATGTATTCTGGCGTTCTGTAATTGGGATAGGTCATTTCCCAGGCACGAAAATGGCCGTTGAGAAAAAGTAAGGTTATTTCCGCATATATACCGTTCTTAAGATATATCCTGCTTCCCCATGATTTTGTGGATGCAAGTACAAATTGACTGTGATAGATGTAACCGGCATCTATGTTAAAAACTCTTTTTCCGTTGATCGAAAAGTCCATCTCTATTTGATTTGTGATCAACTTTACATCAGCAAGTTCGGAAGGATGAATAAGAATTTCAAAACTCAATATTCTGCTTTGAAGTGGTTTACCCATCTCTTCTTCGTAGTAAGACGTGAATTCAGAGAAATCTAAAGGTCTGGATATAAAATCGATCTTTCCAAATCTATACTCTAAAGTATCGACTACATCTTTTATCTTGTAATTTACATCATTTCCAAAAACAACACATACAAGATTAACAAATTCAGGACTTTTGATCATTCCCACTCAGATCACCACACATCGGAATCTGAAAAAATTATATCATAATTCCATTTGAAGAGAAAATTATGCCATCTGTTGTGATATCATCAATATGATACAAGATGATGAAATATGGCGCCTGGCACATAGACAGAGATTGGAGATTAGAGGTTAGAGATTAAAAAGCAGTGACGGGTAACGCGTGATCAGTGAGCAGAAAAAGCAAAACAGACAAGAGAACAAAAATAAGTGACATTTACGCTTGGCAAAAAACATCATTTTTGTGATCGATCGTAAATTCATGGGGGATATCATGAGAGTAGAAGAGGCGCTTTCAAAACTTTTAAACAAAAATCCCTATTCAAAAGAGGTAAGCGAAGAAATAAGAAGATGTGAGGCACTTAAAGTCGATCTTATTCCGATCGGAGACGAAAGATATCCAGTTGCGCTCTCACAGATAAGCGATCCACCTTTGGTGCTTTATGTGATTGGAAATGAAACGAGTGCGATGAACAATTTTTCGATAGCCATAGTTGGATCAAGGATGGCAACTTCTTACGGAAGAGCAGTTGCGGCTAAAATATCCGCCGAACTTTCCAAAGCGGGTGTTGTGATAGTAAGCGGTCTTGCACACGGGATAGACTCGGCAGCGCACGAAGAAGCGGCGAAAAATGGCCTTACGATAGGTGTTTTGGGAACGGGAATAGACATAATTTATCCCAAATCAAAGGCGGCGCTTTTTCAGAAAGTTATGGAAAAAGGATGTTTGATAAGTGAATTTCCGCTTGGAACTCAACCGAATAAATGGACTTTCCCGAAAAGGAACAGGATCATAGCAGGCCTTTCAATGGGTGTTGTCGTCGTTGAGGCGTCTTACAAGAGTGGTTCTTTGATAACGGCACGCCTTGCGCTCGAAGAAGGAAGAGAAGTTTTCGCAGTCCCAGGTTCTATTTTCTCTGCGACAAGCGAAGGCACAAATGATCTGATAAAACATGGAGCAAAATGCGTATCTTCGACGGAAGATATATTCGAAGAATTTGGCTACGTAAAAAGAGTTGAAAATAAAAAATATCTTTACGATCCAATTCTTGATACGCTGAAAGACGGACCAAAAACATCGGAAGAAATTTCGATGCTTTTATCGACACCAATCGAAGAAATAAACACGAGACTCACCATGTTTGAAATAGATGGAGTTATATCAAAAGATTTGACGGAAAAATTCAGATTGAACTTGTAATCAAAAAAACGATGTGATATAATTTTTCACGTAAGCGCCCATAGCTCAATTGGATAGAGCAACGGACTTCTAATCCGTAGGTTGCAGGTTCAATTCCCGCTGGGCGCGCCAGAGCGTGGTGGTTGTAGCTCAATTGGTAGAGTGTCGGACTGTGGATCCGAATGTTGTGGGTTCAAGCCCCACCAGCCACCCCAAAGTTGCGCCTGTAGCTCAATTGGATAGAGCGTCGGACTTCGGATCCGAATGTTGCGGGTTCAACTCCTGTCAGGCGCGCCACGTTACCCACCTCTTGTTAAGAGGTGGGTTTTTGTTGTACAATAAATGAACAAATTTTGGAGGTGATCTGATGAGAATACTCATAACGAATGATGATGGTATAATGTCAGAGGGAATTATAATTCTTGCCAGAAAGTTATCAGAAGTGGGAGAAGTGCACGTTGTCGCTCCAGACATAGAAAGGAGTGCCACAGGGCATGCGATAACCATAAGAAATCCTTTATGGGCCAAAGAAGTTAAATTCGGCAATGAATTTTTCGGATATGCCGTTAATGGGACGCCTGCAGATTGCGTCAAACTTGGAATACAGGCCATTTTAGGTGACAAAAAAGTTGATCTTGTTTTGAGTGGCGTAAACAAAGGAGCAAATTTGGGAACAGACGTTATGTATTCAGGAACCGTTTCCGGAGCGCTTGAAGGTGCCATGATGGAAGTGCCGTCGATAGCGATTTCAAGTTGTTCGACAAGTAATCCGAATTTCATGTCGGCCACCAAAGCGCTTGTTGAACTTATAAAGCACATAGATTTCAGTAATTTTCCGAAATTTTCTGCCATAAATTTGAACGTCCCGGCAGTCGATTACGATGATCTCAAAGGATTCAAGTTAACTCATCAATCGAAGAGAAGGTTCAGAGACTTTTTTGAAGCAAGGCAAGATCCTTTTGGAAATACATACTACTGGATGTTAGGGGAGATCGTCGAAGATGACAGAGATCCACAGGCGGATTATCATGCGGTTGAACAAGGATATGTTTCCGTAACACCTATAACGATGTTTCACAACGATCCTGAATTCATGAAGATTTTGAAAAAAGAAAGTTTTTTTGAACATTAAGAAAAGGAAATGGAACAGATGATCGCGGCGAAAGCCGAGGAAAGTCCGGACTTCTAAGGGCAGGGTGCCGGGTAACGCCCGGAAGGAGTGATCCTTGAACAGGGCCATAGAAACGAAAACCGCCCGAAAGGGCAAGGATGGAAAGGCGAGGTAAGAGCTCACCGGCAGTCTGGTAACGGACCGGCCTGGTAACCTCCACCCGAAGCAAGACCAAGTCGAGGGGCTATAAGGTGGCCCGCCGATCCCTCTGGTAGGTCGCTTGAGGGATACGGAAACGTATCTCCAAGATAGATGATCATCTAAAACAGAATCCGGCTTACAGTTCCATTTCCTCATTTTAACCTTTTTCGAGCGAGAAACTCTCACTGCTATAAGTGGTGGAAGTATGTCAGTTGGAGGTTTTATGATCTGGTCATTTTGGCTTCTTGAATTTTCGATATACATTCCCATGGCCTTTTTCACATTTATAGGGAATTATTTTAACCAACTTGGTTTTTCGGATCTTCAGAATGGTTTACTTGGAAGTACGGCTGCGATCATCATTTTAGTCTCAAATCCTTTTTGGATGCATGTATCCGACAGAAGGGTTAAAAATTCAATTCTCGCCTTCATTGCTTTTACAACGGCTTTATCTTTGTGGCTAATTTACATCTTCAAAGATTTTTGGATGATTTTCATATTTGCGACATCCATAGGATTTCTATGGACTTCTATAATTCCGATCGCAGAATCCATGGCAAGTTACAACGCAAACAAATTTGGTTTTTCTTTCGGGAAAGCCCGTATGATGGGATCTTTAGGTTATGCACTTGTGATGTTTGTCTTCGGTTACGTCACAAACAGTTTCATATTCTTTCTGATGGGATCACTTTCTTTTGCTTTCATAGGGGTTATTTCTTTTTGGGTTCCAAAAACTCAAGGTTACAACACAGGTCAGAAAACAAAATTTTCCTTTTCTTTACCTTTTCAATTTTACAGAATGTTGATCTTTGAAATTCTCATCGTCTCTTCAAATGCTTTCGGACTTTATTTCATGCCTGTTTTTATGAAATCAAGGGGATATCCGGTATCATTTGCGGGCATATCAATAGCCATACAAGCACTGGCAGAAATTCCCTTTTTCTTTCTGGCTGACAGGATAATAAAAAAACTTGGAGTTAAGAGAATGCTTGTGATAGGAGCCATCATCTTCGGGATAAGATGGATTTTAACCTTTTTGATCATGAATCCTTTCATAGTCGTGGCACTTCAATCTTTTGAATTTTTCAACTGGGTGGCCATATATTATGCTGTTTTTTACTACGTCAATTCAAAAATCAATTCATCCAAAAGATCCGATGCTCACGCACTTTTCTGGATGACAACGAGTGGTCTCTCCATGATTTTTGGAGATATATTCGGTGGATGGATCTCAAACACTTTTGGAGTGGCAAATGGATATCTTTTTTTTGGGATATTTTCCATCGTCATAGGTTTGTCTTATGCCATATTTGAAAAATCTCCCGATCTGAAGCCAGAAAGATGATATACCAAACAAAATTCAAATTCCGAATCGTCGCAATGGCAGGTGCCCATAATGGCACGTAGCACGTGGCACGTAGCATGTAGAAAAGAGATTAGAGTTTAGATATTAGAGACGGTTCGTAACGCGTGACACGTAATCTGTAATCATACTGCTCACTCTTCACTACTCACCGATCACCATTTTAGGTCATCCTGCCCTCCGCTCGCATGTCATTGCTCAACAAGGAATCACTTTTTGCTGATTACTCATTACCGATTACGCTTCGCTGTTTAATTTTAAAGGATATTTGGTATAATTTGATTGATTTAACGCTTTTTTAAGCAAGAATTCTCCCACTTCTATAAGTGGTGGGAGCATGTCACATGCAAAGCGAGGCTATAAAATGAAAAAGATCCTCATTTTTGATCTTGACGGGACAATTGTCGTTAATTCCCGAATAGATCCAAAATTAAGAGATCTGATTAAAAATTTGTCACAATCACACACGGTGATCTTTGCGTCCGGAAGAATGTTCTCATCTATGGATCAACTGCTCAAAAAAAATGATCTTTCGGGAATAGAGATCGCTTACAACGGATCTTTGATTTATTTCGACGGTACTTTTTACAAATTTTGCTTTGGTAAAATCGATGCACTTTCGATCTTGAATTTTCTAAGGAAAGAAAAAATTCACAGGCAAATTTACGTTGACGATCTGCTTTATGTCGAAGAAGAAAATGAATTTTCCCGTGCTTATTCTCAACAGGCTGAGATCGAATACAAAGTTGTTCGAAATCTTGACGAAGTCGCTAAATTGGGATGTATATTTAAAATTCTTGCCTTCGATACAATAGACAAAATCGATCTCACAAAAGCAAAGGCAGTTAAGGTCATTCAAAAAAATGCCGATATTTTCACATCTTCAAATGTTTACCTTGAGTTCGTGAAAAAGGGCGTTAACAAAAGATCTGCCGTAGAATTCGTTTCCAAAAAATTGAATTTTTCTTTCAAGGATACGATATCTTTCGGAGATGGGGAAAATGATTCGGAATTGCTTGAAAAATCCGGAGTAAGTTTTGCCATGGTTCCGGGAAATGAAAAACTCAGAAAAGTTGCGACTTACATAACCGATAACGATGACGGAATGGGTGCCTTCAGATCTCTTAAATATCTTGAATCGATTGGTCAGATATGATGATTTCAAGAGTTTACATCATCAAGGGAACCGTTCAGGGTGTTGGTTTCAGATCTTTCGTCTACAACCGTGCGAAAGCATTGGGAATAAAGGGATACGTTGAAAATCTTGACGATGGATCGGTCAAAGTGATTGCGGAGGGAGAAGAACCTGATTTGTCGGTATTTGAGGGGTATCTGTATGAAGGTTCTGCTTTTTCAAGAGTTGACTCTGTTGAATTTGAAGAACTTCCAGTTCAAGGGCATAAAGATTTCGAGGTGTTTTAAATTTGAAAACTTTAAGGACATTCATCAATTTCTTTTCAGGTGAAATCGAGATTTTCGTTGCGGGTGCTATTCTTGTGCTTTTCATAACGATAGTGACGATGTCGCTTTCGATGAGTCAGTTTTTTGGTTCGACCGTCTATCTTTCTCGATTTTTTTTGGTTATTTTGATTTCAATGGTAATCGCAGGCATCTCGATTCAATTATCAAACGTTAAAAGGTTAACGGATGGGTACGAAGGGTATCTTTTCTCTTCTGTTGCCGTTATAGCGAATTCAATTGCCGTAATATTTGAAACTTTTGAAATGCTATTTTACGGCATGAATTGGTTTGGATTTGATTTTCTCAGAGTTCAGACGGATAATTCTCTTTTGGATCTGGTAGGGTTTCTCATCTTTCTTTACACCGTTCTGATGACGATCATTTCCATGCTTGATCTTATATACGCGGTTGGTGAATCATGAAAGTACTCGGCATAGTAGTCGAATACAATCCATTTCACGCAGGCCATCTGTACCATTTGAGAAATGCCATCGATCTTGTAAAGTCTGATTTCACGATCGCCGTGATGAGCGGTGATTTTGTTCAAAGAGGAGAACCCGCGATCGTTGAAAAATTTGCAAGAGCAGAGATGGCTTTGCGTGCCGGAGTGGATGTTGTTTTTGAACTTCCGGTCATTTACGCGATTCAGGATGCAAGTGGTTTTGCAAAAGGTGCAATTGGAATACTCAATTCTACAAATGTGGTGGACGATATCGTTTTCGGTTCCGAAAGCGATGATATCGCAAACATTGAAAAAATAGCATCTTTGGTCTTCGAAGAGCCTGAAGAATTTAAAAATGGACTCAAAGAAAATCTTAAGGCGGGTTTATCTTTTCCAAACGCAAGAAGACTTGCAATTTCGAGGTTAATAGATGAAAAAGCCGAAGAGATGAGATATTCAAACAACATTCTTGGCATAGAGTACGTAGTTGCGTTAAAAAAATTGAGATCTAAAATTATGCCTCATACCATAAAAAGAATAGGATCAAATTACAACGATGAAAACATAACTTCCGTTCCAAGTGCGACAGCGATAAGGAAAGCGATATTTCAAGGAAAACAAATCGAAAGTTTACCTGATTTTTCTGCCGAGATACTTCAAAGGGAATTTTCAAATGGTAAAGGGCCTGTCTTTTTTGAAGACTTTTTCGATCTTGTGCGTGAAAAGATCATACTCTTGGGAAGAGAAGGCCTTGAAAAAATCTATGGTTTCAACGAAGGGTTATCCGAAAGATTTTTCAGGGCAGCCTGTTTTACAAAGGATTCAAAATCCTTTCTTCAACTCGTCAACACAAAACGTTTTACCATCACAAGGATAAAAAGAAGAATGGTATATGTCATCTTTGAGATTGAAAAATCATTCATTTCGAGGTCAAACGAGTCAGGACCTCAATATTTGAGATTGTTAGGTTTCAGAAAACAATCAAGACACGTTTTACGACTTATCTCTGACAGATCTTCGATACCTTTGATCTCAAATCTTTCCGAATTTAAAAGCGCAATCCAAAACAGGAATGTCGATATAGCACTTGCTCAAGATCAATTAAACTTCGATCTTAAAGTTTCCAATCTTTACAAACTTCATTTGAAATCCAACACGAATATTTGCAAAGATGATTTCAGAAAACCCCTCATCTATGAAGAATGAAAGTGAAAAAAATTTCGATTCATTCGTATCTATCGAAAAAGCAAGAGAAAAGGTGACGATTCAAAGATCGATCTTCATATCGACGGCAGAACACGCCGAAAACATCGATAAAGCAAAATCATTTATATCTGCTGTTTCAAAAGAATTCAACGCCGCAAATCACAATTGCTGGGCTTACAAAATTGGAGAATTTGAATTATGCTCAGATAGCGGTGAACCCTCCGGAACGGCAGGCAAGCCTATTCTTAACGCGATAAAATCCTCTAATTTAGACAGAATCGTTGTAGTCGTGACAAGATATTTCGGTGGAATAAAACTTGGCACAAGAGGCTTAATCGATGCTTACGGTTATGCCACAAAAATTGTCATTGAAAATGCAGCAAAAAAAAGATTTCTTGAAGGGCGCATAGTCGAAATTCAATGTAAATACGACGAATTCGATAAGGTAAGATACAAATTTAAGAAATCAGGATATTTTTACGTATCCCCGCCTGCCTTCGGTGAAAATGTGAAGATAAAACTCTTTATCCCTGAAGACGAAAAGATAGATCTCAGCCATCTTGAAGTAGGTAAAACAGAAATAGAACAAGAAAAGTTGATTAAAATTTAGCAAATTACGAGTTAAATCATGATCGTAATTTTTTGTTTACTTATTCTACAACATTTCTTAATTGACATCAAATTTGTTAAGAGTTAAGATATAGATTAAGTTATAGGTATCTGTAAGTAATAAATGTTAAACAATTATGTCAATGAAAATAAACAAGATGATGTAAAAATTCCTTTTTTACGGTTATTTTGGATATTATGGCGGCGTTCGCCGCATCTTTACATTTTGAAAGGAGGTTTTTGGTAATGAAAAGAGTGCTTGTATTATTATTAATTGGAAGTATATTCATTGGTGTAGCACTCGCAGGCGGAGTTGTGAATTTTGGGATGTATTCCGATATCACATCTCTGAACATCTGGTCCATGTTGGGACCAAATGCGACTTCGTGGAATTTCTATCCGGCCATTGACAAGTATGGATCGCTTTACGGCTTGTCGGATGTCACAAATCAGATGGTGCCATCTTTGGCAGACGGATTCTGGTCAACATTTGAGGCAACTACCGTAGATGGAACATCCGCATATGTTACAACTGTGCATTTGCTCAAAGGTGTCAAGTGGTCAGACGGCACACCTTTCACCGCAAATGATGTGGTTTTTTCCTACGAAGTGCCGTTTAAACTCAACATGCCCGGAAACTGGGGCGGAGATTATCCACCGGCACCTTACAACTTCATAAAAGTCACAAAAGTCAATGACTATACCGTCGATCTCTACGTCAAACAACCAAGTGGAGAATTCATATTCGATACGCTTATGGCCCCTATAGTGCAGGAAAAATTCTGGGAGCCAGTTTACGAAGCGGCGCTCAAAACTTCCAATCCTGCCCAGTACATGATGAATTACGATAAGAATCTTTACGATGAACCATCGATAGGACCAATAACGGTCTCCCAATGGCAGCATGGTGCATTTATAAAAGATACGGCCATTCAAAATTATTCTTTCAAAGGCGAGCAGGAAATAGAATATGCCAACGGTGCCATTCAGTACGTTGATCCGGCGCTTGGTGTAAACGCGACGTATTACGGTACACCCGAAGGCACTGTCGATCATACGTTTGTCACAGGCCCTTACGTCAATTCGATAGTTTACGATATCTACCAGAACCAGACCGCAGCCGTTGCCGCGCTTATGAATGGCACGATCGGCTACATGCTCAGTCCGAACGGCCTTGAGAAAGGTTTTGTGCAAGAACTTCAAACGAACCCAAATGTCAAGATAGTCCAAAACCAGGATCTCGGCTTCGACTACATAGCCTTTAACATGAGAAAATATCCGATGAACAACAAAGCATTCAGAGTCGCAATAGCCTATTTGATAGACAGAAACATGCTGGCAAACAAGATTCTGCCGGGCTCTATAGTGCCTCTTGCCTCTTTGGTGCCTCCTGGCAACAAATTCTGGTACAATCCAAATCTCAAATATTACGGAGAAGGTATGGATACGGCGCAAAGATATGAAGCGGCCATAAACGTGCTCAAGAAAGCCGGATTTACATGGCTTATTTCACCGAAGATAAAAAATGGTCAACTTGTCCAGCGCGGAGAAGGGCTTATGGGACCGGATGGAAAACTCATAAAGCAGATAACGATGCTTGCACCATCCGCAGGATATGATCCGATAAGGGCAACGATAGCCTTGTGGATAGAAAAATGGGCTAACGATATAGGCATTCCGCTTTACGCCGATCTCACGAGTTTCAACAACATCGTTAATGCCGTATGGAATGAAAATTTCAATTTCGATATCTACATGCTTGGCTGGGGTATTACCGTATATCCAAGTTACATCCACGACTTCTTTGCACAATCACAAAATGTACCCGGTGGATTCAACTCTCCAGGATATGACAATCCACAATTCGAGCAAATCGCACGCGAGTTTATAGCACAGACCGATATGAGCAAGGCGCGCCAATATGCATTCCAACTTGAGCAAATGTTGGAAAATGACGTGCCGTACGTCGTGATATACTCATCTAATCTCATGGAAGCTTACAGACCTGATAAAGTACAATTCGCGTACACTCACACGCTTGGTGGAATTCAAAATGTTTACGGTGAGCAGGCATTTGTAAAAGCAGTTAACACCGCCCAGTAAAATAAAGGAGCAAAATAACCGGGTCGAAAGACCCGGCTTTTTGTTAGACTAGAAAATAAAAAAGCGCTAAAGTCCCGAAGAACAAAGGTATGGAGTAAAGATGAAAATATTTCATGTAATTGGATTTGAAATCTTTTTTGTATATAGAGAAGGCTATTATGTTGGCCAAAGATCCTACCAAAGTTCCAAATCCACCGACACTTACCCCTAAAAGCAAAGGTTTCCAGAGATTTGTAAAGGCCGAAATAACTATGGCTGAAGGTACGTTGCTTATGATTTGAGAAAGCAATGCCGATGTTAAAAACACATTTCTTCCGTTGTTCAGAAAAGTGGGAAGATTCTGGAGCCACGTCATAGAAGTTATTTCTCCGGATAAAACGAAAAATGCAACGAAGGTGCCAAGCAGAAAATAGTCAATGCCAAAAAGTAACTTTCTATCAGACAGCATCACGTAAGCGAGTATAAAACCTCCTATCACGAAAATATCTCCGAACCTCAATATCGACGCGATCATCAAAAAAAGTAACAGTAAATACATCCACCATTGCTTTTGAAGCGTTACGATTCTTGAGACACGACTTACTGGCCTGTTTTTGACGAAAAAGATTGTAACAATCGCAATTGCGAGTGCAATAGCCGAAAACAATCCCACATACAGCATGAATTCTATTGCCGGTGATTGATAGTGTGTGTAAATGTAAATATTTTGCGGGTTTCCAAAAGGCGTAAACGAACTCATTCCATTTGCCACCACCGATTCAAGTATGACAAGCCACATTGGATCAAAATCGGATCTTTTTGCAACGCTGATCGTAAGAGGGACTATGACAAGCAACGTTACATCGTTCGTGACAAGCGGAGCGAATATCGCAGTCAAAATCAAGAGTAAAACCGAAAGTTTGCGTATATCCTGAGATCGCGAGATCAAATGAATGCCCCAGTAATCAAGGACTCCCTTTTCTTTCAACCCTGAATTTATGATCATCATTATAAGCAATATCCAAAGCACTCTTATCTGATCCGACCCTATAAAAATTACCGGATTTTTTCCGACAATTATGATCGTCAGAATTGCAAAAGCGGCAGCGATTAAAAAAAACCATTCTTTGGAAAGCCTTGTCATTATTTTGTTTACAATATCCATTTATCTTATCTTTTCGATCTCCACTTCTTTTATTATCTTTTCAACATCTGATCTTTTAGAAAGCGTTGTGCCTTCGTTCATAACGGCCGCCGCACCGCACGCACTTGCAAGTTTAAGTGCATCTTCAATTGATTCATCCCTTTTAGATACAAAACCCGCCAAAAATGAATCGCCCGCACCAACGCCGCCTTTAACTTTAACGTTTATCGGCTTTATCCTGTAAAGATGGCCGTCAATACATGCTACGGATCCTTTTCCGCCTAAAGTCACAAGTACATTCGAAATCTTATATTTTTTTGCCACTTCTTCGGCAGATTTTTCAACTTCTTCGAATTTAACCTCTTTTCCGACAAGACGCGATAATTCATGGATATTCGGCTTTATTCCGAAAGGTCCTGCTTTAACGGCTTCTTTGAGGTTTTCACCGTCTGTATCAACGTAGATTTTGACATTTTTTGACTTTGCAATTTTTACGATATCACCGTAAACACTTGATTGAAGGCCTAAAGGTAAACTGCCGGATGCAACGAGTACATCTTTTTCTCTTAAGACCGTCTTGAGCATATCTATTATCATCTCATATTCAGTTTCGGTCAGAGGCTTACCTTGAAGATTAAGTCTATATTGATTTTTACGACTCTGGACGATGATGTTCATTCTCGTTTCATGCTTCACCCTTACAGCCGCGTAAAGCACTCTTTCGTTATCTAACATGAATTCCATTCTTTCTCCGTTTGATCCACCCAAAGGGCATATCGCTATCGATGTTCCGCCTATCTCTTTTATGACGCGTGAAACATCTATACCCTTACCAGCCGCGTATTCTTGAGTGTCCTTTACCCTTATCGAATCGTCCGGGATCAATTCATCGATGTAAAGATATCTATCGAGACTTGGATTCATTGTCAATGTGAAGATCAATTCAAATTCCTCCTTTCATATTTGTAAAGCCTAACTTCTATTCTTCCGTTGAACATCTTTCTGTTTCCGTTGGATTTAAGAAATGATTTTTCAAAATTTCTGTCGGCTGTTAAAAAGTAAAAATTCCAATCTTTAAGAAACATGAATTTATCCTTTAAGGTTTTGTAAATTGCAGCATCAATTTCCATTCTTTTCCCATAAGGCAGATTGGACATGAAAAAGCCACGTGAATCCTTTGGGGTAAATCTTTCAACGCTTACGGCACGAAAATCTATGTACTTTTCAAGACCCATTCTTCCGGCATTTCTTACCGCGGAATTTATAATTTTTCTGTCCATATCCGATCCTGTTATCTTCGCTTTAGAATCAATCACGGCCCTTTTTGCCTCTCCTTTTTCAGTGACAACAATGTCTTTTGGAAAATTTTTCCATTCTTCATATACGAATTTACGCAAAATCCCTGGTGCGATGTTTTTTGCCATCATCATGGCTTCGATAGGAATCGTACCGGCTCCGCAAAGGCCATCCCAAAGCGGTAATCTATCCTTCCATTTGCTTAACATGATGATTGCGGCTGCCATCGTTTCTTTTAAAGGGGCTTCTGAAATTTCCGTTCTGTAGCCTCTTTTATTTAAACTGTCGCCGGTTGTATCGATACCAATTGTGACATGATCTTTGAGTATATAAACTTTAATCCTGTACAATGCCCCATCTTCAGGAAATTTTTGCACATGGTAGTGTGTTTTAAGTTTTTCAACGACGGCTTTTTTTATTATCGATTGACAGGCAGGTTCACTTGAAAGCGTCGATTTGACAGACGAAACTTCGATGGGAAATTTTGCATCGATTGTGAGAAAATCACTCCAAGCGATGTTAAAAGTTTTATCGAAAAGTGTATCGAAATCCGAAGCATCGAAATCTCCAACCTTTATCATGACGCGATTTGCCGTCCTTAGCCACAAATTGGCGTGTACGATATCTTTAAAACCGCCGACAAAATTCACACGGCCGTCTTCAACTTTCGTTTCGTACCCGAGTTTTTGCAATTCCAACTTTGTAACACTCTCGATACCAAAGGCTGTCAAAGCTATAAGATTAAAATTCTTCTCCATATTCGAAATTATACCAAATCATGTGTAAACATGTCACACATGTCCAGTATGCAGCGGCGTGGGCTTCACTTTGAAATGACCGGCTAAACCGAAAGCATCATCTTTGATAATCGCAACGGATAAAAGATCGTATTTTTTGCAAAGTCTCAGTACATCTTGAATATCTGCTTTTACCTTTACCCTGTTTGCGAGTTTCGTTGCAAATGCATCTGCGATTGCAGCATTCTTATTCTTATGACCAACTACAACCGCATCTGCCTTACCAAAACTCAACGAGTGGCCTACCGTGCCTGAGGAGGTGCAAACACCGCACGGGAGAAATTCGAGAGGAATTTCAAGTGTCAATTTCATCGATAACGTTAAAAAAAGAAGCACGGGATTCCGTGCTTCTCACTTTCGAAGGGGAGACATGGAAGATGTCGAAAAGTCAATTGGAAATTGTACCGGTCGCCCATAAAGAGAAGATTGATAGATGCCCAATATTATCTCAAGCGCCTTCATTCCCTCTTCACCGGTAATGTAAGGAGGATGTCCATCTTTTATTGAACCGACAAAATTTCTGTAAAGCGGGATATGACCTGATCCATAAACAGTTTCGGGATCCGGTAAATCCATGAAAGGATGCTTGTCTTCATTTTCAAATTTCCAAGTTAAAATTCTGTTTGTGGCAAGACCGCCTATTACGACTGTACCACGTTCGCCGAAAATTGAAAAAACTTCCTCAAGATTTTTTGGATAGACATTTGATGTGCCTTCCACTATGCCAACAGTACCATTTGAAAATTTAACTATTCCAACTCCCAGATCTTCCGCTTCTATGTAAGGATGATTAAGGTTGGCTATGTAACCATATATTTCAGTCATTTCTCCACCAAGCATCCACTGAAGCAGATCTATGCCATGTGTTGACTGATTTGAAAGCACACCTCCATCCATTAACCACGTACCGCGCCATGGCGCCTGATCGTAATATGCTTTGTTTCTATTCCACCTTACGGCGATATGAGCGTGAAAGATCTTTCCGAAGGCACCAGACTCTATTTTTTTTCTTAATTCCTGAATGGCCGGATTAAATCTATTTTGAAAACAAACGCCAAAGTTTAAATTTTCCGTCTTGGCTACCTCACACATCTCACGAGCATCCTTAACAGATAAAGCCATCGGCTTTTCAACGAGTACATGCTTTCCTGATTTCAAAGCATCAATCGTTAAATCTTTGTGCTTACCCGATTCCGTTGCAATTGAAACAAAATCTAACCTTTCTTCGAGCATCTTTTTGTGATCCGCATAAATTTCAGGTCTCTTCAGTCCCGCTTTTTCAAGTATAGTAGCGGCATTTTCCGCCCTTTCCCGTACCGGATCACAAACAGCGGCAAATTCAAAGATGTCAGCATTTTTAATGGCAGATTCAAGATGTTTTTGAGTTCCTATTCTTCCACAGCCAATAAGGCCACCTTTTAGTTTCATCGAATCACCTTCATATCACGTAAAGGTTCGGGTATTCATGTTCTAAAGATAATTCTTTTGTGACATTCTTCGTGTCAAAAACAAGCGGGGCGTTGTCAAGTAAAAATTTGTAATCAACATGTTTCTTGTGTGCCGTTGTTATTATGACACCCTCCAAAGATTTTAAAAGTTCCTGAGTAAGCGCAACGCTCTTGTAGATTTTGTCGTGGTGGGTAAATTGTGGTATGTACGGATCATGGTAAATCACGATAGATCCCTTTTTATCGAGATGTTCAACAACTTTAAGTGCCGGAGATTCTCTTATATCATCTATATCTCCTTTGTAAGCAATTCCCATAACGAGAATTTTAGAACCGTTCAAACATTTTTTTCTTTCATTCAAAAGATCGGAAAGCCTTTCAACGACATACTCAGACATAGAATCGTTTATTTCTCCTGCCAGTTCTATCAGCCTTGTGTGATAATCGTATTCCCTTGCTTTGTAAGTAAGGTAAAACGGATCTATCGGTATGCAATGACCTCCAACACCGGGCCCTGGATAAAACGGCATAAATCCGAAAGGCTTTGTCGCGGCCGCATCTACAACTTCCCAGTAATTTATTCCCATCTTATTCGAGACAAGTGCCATCTCATTTGCAAGTGCTATATTCACTATCCTGAAAGTGTTTTCAAGTATTTTGGCCATCTCGGCCTCTTTCGGCGAAGAGACTACTTTAACCGGTGCCTCCAATATGGCTTCATACATCGCCTTTGCATGTTTCGTGCACTCGCCAGTCACCCCACCGACTATTTTCGGCGTATTTTTGGTTTTATACATAAAATTTCCCGGATCTACTCTTTCTGGACTGAAGGCAAGAAAGAAATCTTTTCCCACTTTCAGACCGGTTTCTTCAAGTATCGGCAACACAACTTCATTTGTCGTACCCGGGTATGTTGTGGATTCAAGTGTGACAAGCATCCCTTTGTGAAGGCGTGGCTTTATTTCTTTTGTGCTGTCGATTATGTACGTAAGATCCGGTTGCTTGAATTTATCAAGAGGAGTCGGCACGCAAATGGTAACCACATCACAATTTTTTATCTCGTCAAAATCGATCGTTGCTCTTAATTTTTTCTCCTTGACAAGTTTTTCGAGATCTGAATCGACGATATCACCTATGTAATTGTGGCCTGCATTCACCATGTCAACTTTGATCTTTTGCACATCAAATCCAACAACGTTGAAACCCGCTTTTGCCTTTTCAACGGCCAGTGGTAATCCAACATAACCGAGGCCCATTACCCCGACAGTTGCTTTTCTTGAAGTTATCTTTTCAAATAAAGTCATGATCTTACCTCCATGTAAGATTTTATTTTATTCACAACGTATTCTTGCTCATCAGGTTTAATTTCCGGAAAAATCGGAATGGCGAGTGATTCTCGAGAAAGTTTTTCGGCAACCGGAAAATCTCCGTTTTTATATCCGAGAAACGAAAAACATTTTTGAAGATGCAAAGGAATTGGATAGTATATGGCTGTGCCAACACCTTCATTTGTGAGATATTCTCTCAAATCATCACGCACTTTAGTTTTGATAACATATTGATGAAAAACGTATGTTCTATCTCCTGGCACTTCAGGACATTGTACAAAATCACCAAGAAGATTGGAATATTTTTTTGCAACCTTGATTCTTGCATCTATCCATTCATCAAGGTGAGAAAATTTAACGTTCAGCGTGGCAGCCTGAATCTCATCCATGCGGGAATTGTAACCAATCTCTTCGTGAACGTACTTCTGACGTGCACCATGCACTCTTAAGGATCTAACTCTTTTTGCAATTTCTTCGGAATTGGTAAGCACCATTCCCGCATCTCCGTAAGCGCCAAGATTTTTCGTTGGAAAAAAAGAAAGGATACCGGCTTCTCCGATAGCACCTGTTTTGAATTTTTTACCATCAACGACTGCCTCGGATCCTATCGATTGAGCGGCATCTTCAAGTATCTTGATGCCATATCTGTCACACAACGATTTAAGAGAATTCATGTCTGCACTCTTTCCGAAAAGATGAACCGGTATAACTGCCTTTATCGATTTGTCAGATTCTATTTGCTTTTTAACGAGATCGACATTTATGTTGAAATCTTCGTTCACATCTACAAAAATTGGAATTGCACCAAGTCTTGTTATGGCACTTGCAGTTGCAAAAAAAGTGTAAGGCGTGGTGAGAACATGATCTCCTTTTTCTATTCCCATCGATTGCAGAGCCAAAAGCAAAGCATCACTTCCGTTGCCAACAGATACCGCGTAATTTGTGCCAACGTAATTCGCTATTTTTTCTTCTATTTCTTCCACATTTTGGCCTAAAATGACAACGCCGCTTGATATCGTTTCATCTATTTTTTTCAGCATCTCTTCTCGCAAACTTTTGTATTGCCTTGTCAAATCAAAAAGAGGAACTTTCAACACACTCACCTCCGTTAATTAACTTACTTAATTATAACATCTAAAGACGCAAATGTCAACACCACGAAGAGAAAAAGTGATGAGTAACGGGTAACAGGTAATCGGCAAAAACGACATATTGCCTATAGTCAATGGCAAAAACAAGGAATGGCGGGCAATCGGCGCATGAGAAAAACAGGTAGGTGACTCGTGGCAGATTTCGAATTTCAAGTATAAGAAATTCTTTCAAGCAAGGCTTTTGTCGATTTTCCTTTTCCCATGGTAAAAACGTGTATTCCCGAGACACCGTAATCGAAAAGTTTTTCAACGAGTCTTGCCATGTATTTCGTACCAACTTCAAACTCTTCCTTCGGACTTCTTGCCTCTTCCATGGCCACAATAAGATCATTTGGAATATCGACAAAAAAGGTGCTTGGTATTTTTAACATTGATTTTGTTTGAACTATGGGCTTTATTCCGGGAATTATCGGAACATCTATTCCGAATTCTCTTGCCCTTTCAACGAAGTTTTTGTAAACGTTGAAATCGAAAAACATCTGAGTTATTATGTAATTTGCGCCAGCATCAACTTTTTTCTTTAAATTTTTCAGGTCTTCATCGAAATTCATAGCCTCATAGTGCTTTTCTGGATAACCTGCGATTCCTATGCAAAAATTGGTAGGCTTTGGATTGTCAACGGGATAAAGATATATTCCTTTATTCATGTTGGAAATCTGTTCAACCAATTCATTTGCATGGTAATAATTGTCTCTTTCAAAGGTAAATTCTCTTTTGTTTTCGATCTCTCCTCTTATGACAAAGACATTTTCTATGTCGAGATATTTGAAATCTATGAGCATATCTTCTATTTCAAACTTACTCATCCCCATGCAAAGCACGTGAGGCACCACATCCACGTTATATCTGTTCTTTATGGCCGCACTTACGCCCACGGTACCTGGTTTTCTTACTTTTGGGATCTTTACTATTCGATCGCCAATTTCAATGTAACTTATCTCTGGAGCGTGTCTTGTTATGTTTATGAATGAAGGAGAAAATTTCATAAGTTCGTCTATCGTGAAAAAAATTTCATCTATATCCTGACCTCTGTCAGGCGGTAGAATTTCAAGAGACAATATACGCTGTTTTTTCATCGCATCGATTACTTTCATGAAAATTCCCTTCCTTTACTTTTTGATATATACCGGATCATGTGTAAAAATCGAATGTATGTCAATCTTGACATAATGTCAACATCGAAAATTTTTGATTAAAAACGCCGAATTTTTTTGCGCATTTTCATCGGTCAATTTTGCGCACTTTCATCAATTATTTTTGACGTATCCAATCTTATCATACCGCTTTTTTGCTTTT
>JAJYYZ010000061.1:0-8055 GCA_021800445.1 bacterium
CTTTATTCCAGCTCCCCTTTTTCGTTCTCTTGGCTTTTCACGTTGTTTGTCACGTTCATCTAAACTTTCTTCATATGCCTTTTGAAATGCCGGTAGCAAAGACTGAAAACCTTCTGGCGACAGTCCTGTAAAAGCACGAAACAAATTTGGTTTGTTGGCAATATCCTTATATCTAAGCACCCTATTCACTTCACTTTTTGGAATTTAAAACCATTTTACCACACATCTTACAAAACTTCATTCAATTTCGAATAAAGTCTAATTTATATATATCTTCTTGCCAATCGAATACATCATTATCCTTAACACCCCTAAATAAACGTCTTAACTTTCTGTTCCATAACGGTTTTGCATTTGCTAAAAGTTCTTTCATTTCTGCTTTGTTTATTTCATCAAGTGGATGATAATAAAAATTATACCTTTCTCCCTTCATAAATGAAGAAAAAGATGCCTTATCTGTGTCTAAATTATATTTGGTGTCTGCTATTTCCAATCCAATAACGCCTGACATTGGATTTATCTCTTCTTCTTTCCACTTTTCCATCTGATTTGACAATAATTCTTCGAAATGCCTTTGGTTGCTATTAAATTCTTCCTTTTTCGTAGAAAAAAATTGAGCGAATAAATTATCTATAACTTCGATAACTGATAAAAGATCATTCATGAATTTCTTCAAATCTGTATCATAAAGCAAAAATAATATTTTTTGATCCTTCTTAGTTCCAACTGTTATAAGCAATAATCCACTCTTAAGTTCTATCTTTTCATAAGTATCAAGATAAATGAATTTTATCCCCCCAAAAATATTTTCGGGATGTACAATAGAATCAAGTGAATGTTTCAAAATCTCCTCAGGAGAAAATTTATTCATTCCTTCTAAATTGATGATCTTGAAATTTGTAAATTTGTAGTTATTAATCATCAATCTATCTGAATGAATTTTCTTAGATCTTTTAAATTCTAAATCGTGGATATTATTAATATTTTGAAGTAACAAAGCGTTTTTTGATGAAGACAATGAAACTCTTCTGAATACTTTAAAACCAAGTTTTTGAAAATTGAGACCTATTTCGTAAGGTGATACAACAATTTTTGGAATCTTTGTCCCTCTATCTTTGCAAAGTTGATCTATAAGGCTCATTATTTTGTATTCTTTATTATTAATTTCGATAAAATAACCTTTCAACTGCTCTTCTCTAGAGGGCATGTGAATAGCAGCAAATTCTATGTCTTCTTTCGAAACTTTAAATTCGAACCATTGTGTAATTTTAAGATCAATTTCCATAAACTCCATCCTTCGATTATATAAGCAATATATACCAAATCTATTTCAAAATCCTAATTCATGCTCCGGCAGGTACCCTTTCGGTGTCGGTCCTCGCTTCACTGCGGAGACCACCTCAGGGATATCCTGTCCTCCGCAATCGATAACGTGGAAGATTCGGAATTTAAACTTTATTTGGTATATAATTTGCTTTCTTTAATTACTTTCTTTACTTACCTCTGATTTTCAAAAGATGAACTCGAGTGTGATTATCAAAACTCATATCATTATAAGATCTGCTTTATTTTAGTATTTTTAAATGCTTGAATAATCTACTTTTTGTGTGCTTATTCATTGACATTATTTACTTTAATTATTTTCATTACTTACCTTTTATGATATGAAAAGAATCTTTTTGACATCATCAAGACTTATATCAAAAATGTGCGCTGTTATATAATTCAGGGCATTTTCTTCTGCTTTATTGACAGCATTTTTCATCTGTATTGTATATGAATCTTTGAATTTTGAAAACAAAAGGATTGAAACACTTTCTCTCAACATTTCTATTTTTCCCTCTATTTTTCCCTCTGTTTTCCCTTTTTCAAGCAATTCCTGTTTTTCCTTTTCGAATTTTTGTCTTTCTTTTTCGAACTGTTCAAGCAATTTCTGTCTGTCTTCTTCGAAAATATCCACATCGTACATTTCTATCAACCTCCTTCTCAGTTCTTTCACGAATTCTTTTCCGTAAACTGTTGAACTCATCAAAAGTGTGGATGTGAGTATGTCTGTCTTTAACCCTTCAGATATCTTCATTGTCGCCTCCGCATCGATTAAATTCACAACATCATTCTCTTGACAATTCTTCATAAGAGGCATCAATGCCATTGCTATTATATTCCCATTCCCGCTCTTTGCCTTCTCGAGTACCGCTTTTGCATCCATTTCAGAGATCCTTATCAAAGCCGGCTCAAATCTTACCATTTCACCGATGATCTTTTGCTCCGGTATCTTAGATGATCCAAGGTAGATTATGTATGTGTTAATCGGCCTGTCGAATTCTCTCGTAAGTAACGCGTTGTAGACATAGAACCTGTTTAGGTCATCTCTTTTCATTTCTTGCTGGAATTCGACGTGCAAGATCTTTTCATTTGCTCGAAGAACAAAGTCTGCATGAAGATCTGCTATGCGTATGTCTTTTATCTCTTCCGAAAGGCTTTCGACTATTTCAGCATTCACACCAACAAACTCAGCGATTTCTTTAGGGGATATGTGGGACAAATATTTTAGAATCACATCTTTGTATGCCATAGACCACCTCGTATATATTCTATCACATGACTAAACTTTGCTTGTGTGTCATATTCACAGGAACATATATCGCAATCACAAGAGCAGATTCGACGATATGGTTATGGAAATTGCGTGCGGATTGCATAATCTGAAGTTGGATTATTCTTTTTCTTCTTAAATCAAAAATAAAAATGGAAGAGAAGTTGTTGATTCTGTCCTACACATGTTATTGAGAATAAAGTCTAGTATAGATGTCGTAAACTTTAGCCGTCAAATCACTCCTTAATCGTGGAAAGAACCACAGGAAATAGAATTTTGAAGCACTTTTTTAGGTCAAAGATTCAGAAGTTAAAGTTGATTCAGTATACCTACCAATTCGCCTTTGACAGATCTTTTGCAACCTCTTCGTCTGTTAACTGCAAATACTTCTGCGTTGTCGACATTAGACTTGTAATCGTATTTGGTATATCCAAGTTGATCTTCCAACTCGGCTTCAAGCATCTCTTCAATAACTGATGAAAACATCCTTTTTAGGGATTCTTCAATGCCTGCAATATCTTTAATGTTGTTTTCTTTGATAAATCTTTTGATCTCATCTTTGGCCATTAACTTTTTCTTTTCCATTTTTTTCCTCCTTGAGCATTTATATTTTACTCAAAATGGAGGTTTACACAAATTAGTTTATACTCTCATTTTCCTATTTTTTATGACTAATCAACCAAGCACCTAATATTATTATTCCTGTTAATATTCCAAGTGCAACAAGCTCGTTGATTGAATTATTCTTTGCTTTGTTGGTTGGTTCTTTAATTACATTATAAGTAAATTGAATGGCTTTTGATTGAGTTTCATTCTTTATCTGATTTGCAACACGCTCAATAGATTTTTCATCTATTTTGTCTAATTCTAAGTTTTTTACAACATTGCTTACAATGTTCATGATACTAGGAGAGAGACTTGTTCCGAAAGTGCTATTAATACTTTCGATAAAATCATTATCGTTCGAATCCATAGGCATTGGTAAAGCTTTTAAGTTATTATCTATGAGAAGTATATCCAATAGTTTTTTTATTGGATAGTTTTTTGTCGCAATCACTGGAACGATCGTCTTCTCCAAACCTTCAGCCATACCAATTTCTTTAATTATCCATCCATTATCGTTATTGATAAGATCATCATTTATAAGAACAATTAAATGAGAACTCTCTTGTATTTCTTTAATAATAGTTTGATGAATACTAATTCCATACTTTTTGTCTAAACCTGCAGCATAACATTTTATACCACTCATTTTAAAAATCTCAGAAAAAAATTTAACAATTTTAAAACTGTTGTCCGTCATTTTATAACTTATAAAAACTCCTTCTACTTTGTTCGCCACAAAATCATCTCCTATACAATATAAGTTAAACACGCATACCATGTAATTTTGCCATAGAATTTTTGTTTAGGCTAATTAGATTGTCAAGCAATTCTTATTTGAAATTTTTAGATAGTCGTTGAAAAGTAAAAAACATAAATAAAAAATATTTGGATTTATAAGGTAACTTTATACGGGTTAATTCTAAATAAATCAATTATACACCCAAAATAAATTGTTATGCTATAATGCTAAAAATCACTAAACTTTGTGTAAAACTAAAAGGAGAGATTTCCATGCCTCATAAATGTTTAGAAATGAGTATTGATGGTGAGAAGTTATCCCCCTTTAGATTGTATCTTGATGATAATGGCTGTGGACATACCAAAATTAAAGGGTTCACTTTTGATGTAATTTTAGAGGGAGACGTTATCTATTTGAAAGCAGATCCACTTAATCAAAAGAAGAAAAAAGTTGATTTTCACACGTACGAGTTTAAAGGGTCCCTTGATAAAGGGGAGGGGTGGAAGGGTGTTTGGAAAAAAACTTTTGGTTCTGAAGGTGATTGGGGTACACGTGAGGGGAAGTGGACTGCTCACGAAATAGATTGTACCGACAAAATTAAATAGCAAGTTAGGTTTTAGATCGCTTTTTAAAAATGCGTTGAAATAGGTTCTTTTTTGGATTTTTCGGAGGCATCAATTGATTTTCGAGTTTATCAATCCGTGAGAGATAAATCTGAACTATCTCACGGAGTTTTCTATTTTCTTCCTCGAGTTTGTCCATTCTCTCAAGCAGAACGCTTAAGGTAGGATCGGAACTCTTGATCTTATCAATTGCGCTTGATAAAGGCTCGTGCTTTACCAACTCGACGAGGGTTTTTAAAATATCGATGGCTTTATCATCGCATTCGACACCTTTTGGTGTCTTTTCTTGTTTTATAAGTCCTTTTTCCTCAAGCGTATTTAAATATTTTCTCGTTGTGCTATAAGGTAAGCCGATAACACGAGATATTTCCTTTATATTCAAGGCCTTTCATCACTCCTTAGCATAACATATGCTACACGTTTTATATTATGTGTTTTCCTTTATTTATAAGCATTTAGATTGTAGCACGATCCGTGTTTTTGTGGATAATAGCGTGCTAAGTCAGTAAATACAATGTGTTTTGTGATGATCGATGATCAAGGCAATTTAACACAAGTACATTATGTTACATTCACTATGCTCGTTTCTTCGAATATATTTTTCATTCCTCATAGGTTAGGTAAGGTAAAAACTCGTGATTTACGTCAAGATTACAGCAAACACTTCATAAATCCCCAAATCTGTTTTTAATCTGCGAAATGGGGGATGTATCTCTCACGAATTAATAAATTCGAAAATCAATTGATGCCTCCCCAAAAGAATCTATTTCAACGCATTTTTAAAAGACGTTCTAAACAGTAAAATCTTATATTAAAACGGAAAAACCAATATTTGAAAGTGTGCATTACCATATAGTTCTCCAAATGGATTCATATAGTTATTAGAAATAACAATGTAGTAAGAACCAGCAATTGAAATTTTTTCATCGATATAATATTCATTTTTGGAAAAAGACCAATAACGAGTTAAGTCCCATTCCGTTTGATACTTAAATAACGATATTTTATCTCCATTAACAAAGCTATGGTATTGATCGGGAGTCATAAGATAAATATCAAAATTATTTGGTGGAACATGTTTAGACCAAACGATAATTTTCACTGATTGTGCTATTGAAGGCACATTTAAATGTATGGATACATAATCTCCTCTTGTAAATAATCCAGCAGAATTTAATTTAGGTGTTTCACCTTTAGTGATGCTAATACCAACATAATGAATATATATTCCAAATGAAAATGCAACGATTAAAACTATAACTATAACAAGAGCAATAATTTGTAATTTCTTCATTATTTTGATCTCCTCTCAAATATGGTATTTCTTTAATGAACTAATTCTTATTTTAGCATTTGCAATGCTTTTTAATTTGCTGTGGAACGTTTATAAGTATTTTCCAAAAAATTTATGCTAAGATAGAAAAAAGTAGAGTATATACGTTATGAAATAGATAGGATTAAAGGAGGGGAAAATGAAAAAAATAGTCTTTATAATTCTTGCTGTTATAGGTTTAACTTTAGTCTTGTCAAGCTGTTTTATGTCTACTCCGAACATATCTGGAACATGGATGTTAACGATGATAATTAGTGCTAATGGTCAAAGCAATACTTCACCTATAACGATAAGTCAGTCTGGTAATTCTATAACAGTTAATTTAAGCGGAGTTAATCTTGCTGGAACTATTAGTGGAAATTCAATCAACTTTTCTGGCTATCAAAATGATAATGGTCAATACGTTGTAGTTAATTTTTGTATAAAGTCATGTGTAAAATAGATATGGGGAAGAACTTGAGTAAAAAGTAAAGATGCATATCTTGTTTCCTTGAATAAGTCAACTTCCCATCCCGATTAAGGTGAATAGGCTCAAGCCTGTACGTAGAACATGCATGAGAGGAGAGTGGCCCCATATGTTTGTAGGTATTGATGTCTCAAAGAAGAAACATGATGTCTGTATTTACGACAAAGAACATGAGAAATACATCTCATTCCAGATTCCAAACAGCCGTGATGGTTTCGAAAAATTTGTCTCAAAGATTTCCAAGGATGATGTCATAGCAATGGAAGCAACAGGAATCTATCATGAATCTCTCTACAAGTTTCTTGATTCAAACGGGTACAAAGTCATTATATTACATCCGTACCAGGTCAAGAACATTTCAAAGACCATGAATAACTCGAAGAATGACAGATTAGATGCGAAGTCCATAGCGGTGATAATCTCTGATTTCTCGGCTAAACTGAAAAAGATAAAGATACCAAGCAATAAGATTCAATCTTTAAGAGAAATAGTTCGCCACAGGAATTATGTAAGTAGCATGCTTGCCAATCTTGAGAGAAAGTTAAGGCGTGAACTTTTTCTTGTGATGCCTGAAATAGAGAAGTACTTTTCTGATATGCTATCACCTGTATTGCTCGAGTTATTGGAGAAATATCCGACGCCGTCGAAGATCATATCTTCCTTTGATGAAGTCAGAAAGATAGTTGGATGGACAGAAGACAAAGTAAACAAATTCGAGGTAGATGTTAGAAAAAGTATAGGCATTGAAGATGAAGACGGCATTTACGCTTTTGTAGTGGTATCTCTTGTCAAAGATATAAAGCATCTTTTAGAGGGACTTTCTGAGATTGAAGAGAAGATAAAATTGCTTACGGAAGATATACCAGAATCCAAGAATCTGATGACGATAAAAGGCGTTGGGCTTATGACGGCGGCAACGATAATAGCCGAGATTGGAGATATAGAAAGATTCGATACGAAACAACAATTGACATCTTACGTGGGGCTTGATCCGGTAAAGATCCAAAGCGGTCAATTTTCAAAGAACTTGCATATATCCAAGAAAGGCTCTAAGGTATTGAGAAAATCTTTGTATTTTCTGGCAGTAAGGTTGGTTAGGTACGATAAAAGATTCAGAGACTTTTACAAAAGGCTAAGGGAGAGGGGAAAGAATCCAAGATTGGCTTTGGTTGCAGTTGCGAGAAAGGCACTTGAGATAATCTTTCATATTCTGAAAACAGGCGAAGAATATGTCCCATTAACCTCTTGACTTTTTAGGTGATCAAGTAGAAATTGATCCACTGCGCCCATTAAAAGTGATCCACCTCGATTATTTCTTTGTTCCTTGCCTCCTCCTATAACTTTCTCCGTTCATGTTCAAGATAATCGCGTTGTGTGTTATCCTGTCCAGCAGAGCCATTGTCAGAGCCGTATCATGAAAGGTCTTTATCCAATCTGAAAAGATAAGATTCGTTGTTATGACAGTGCTTTTCCTTTCGTATCTCATCGCTATGTATTGAAATAACAGTTCAGATCCTTCCGTATCGAATGAAATGTATCCCAGCTCGTCAAGAATCACCATATCGTATTTCTCAAATATCCTTGTCGACATCGGTCAAAAATGATTAAAAACATCGAACGAAAATGAACGAAAACATCAATCAAAAATGAACAATTTCATCAATCTGAATTGAGTGGTACCATCTGAATATC
>JAJYYZ010000061.1:8065-8303 GCA_021800445.1 bacterium
AAACTTCTTAGAATGAGCGCTTCCACTATTGACAGGATGTTAAAGGGTGAGAGAAAGAAATTCGAGATAAAAGGTAGGTCACATACGAAGCCAGGGACTCTTTTGAATGAATGTCGACATCGGTCAAAAATGATTAAAAACATCGAACGAAAATGAACGAAAACATCAATCAAAAATGAACAATTTCATCAATCTGAATTGAGTGGTACCATCTGAATATCTCATTGTATTGGAGGTA
>JAJYYZ010000021.1 GCA_021800445.1 bacterium
GGAGAGATTTCTTACACAAGTTAAGCAATCGGATAGCCAATGATTACGATGCGGTGTGTATAGAAGATCTCAACATGAAAGCGATGGGACAGTGCTTGAATCTGGGAAAGAGCGTTTTTGACAATGGATGGGGGATGTTCACATCTTTTCTCAATTACAAGTTGGAAGATAAAGGCAAAGTGCTTGTAAGGGTAGATAAATGGTATCCGAGTTCTAAGACCTGCAGTGTATGCGGATATGAAAAAGAAGAGTTGACCTTGGATATCAGGGAATGGGAATGTCCGAACTGTCATACCATCCATGACAGAGACATAAACGCCGCGATAAATATAAAGCGTCAAGGATTACGCGTGATGAGTCATGAATTTGAGAACCGTGGGACACACGGGGATAGCTCGTTGATACTTAGCGCAGGGGTGCTATTGAGCGAGAAGCCCTCACTTCTATAAGTGGTGGGAGTATGTCACTGAGGGCAACAGATATGTTTTTGGCTTTCCCAAGTTTGATACTCGCTATGGCTTTTGCAGCGATGTTGGGGCCAAGTCTTGTCAACACCATAATAGCAATCTCCCTTGTGGGATGGACTGTTTTTGCAAGACTCGCGAGGGCTGAAGCGATGAAAGTTAAAAATCAACCATACATAGAAGCAATCGGGGCACTTGGGGCGGGTAAGACGAGAATAATAACACTTCACGTCACACCGATGTGCATCTCACCTGTACTTGTTCAACTGACTTTAAGAATGGGAACGGTTATCTTAACAGCCGCAAGTTTGGGTTTTTTGGGACTTGGAGTCAGACCTCCACTTCCAGAATGGGGTGCTATGGTCAGCGATGGGAGAAGTTTTTTGCTTGATCAATGGTGGATATCTACTTTCCCAGGTATTGCGATAGCAATAGTGGTTCTCGGCTTTAACTTGCTCGGAGATGGTCTAAGAGACATAATGGATCCGAGGTTAAGAAGATGAGTGCTGCACTTGTCGAGGTAAAAAATCTAAAGGTAGTTTTTCACACTTACAGAGGAACTGTTTATGCTCTTGATGATGTTAATTTTACCGTTGGCAGAAATGAAAGATTTGGGATAATAGGTGAAACAGGATGTGGCAAGTCCGTTACTTCACTTGCGATAATGAGACTTATTGAGCCTCCGGGCGAAATAGTAGACGGTGAGATCATCTTTGATGGAAGAGATGTCGTTAAGTTAAGTGAAAATTTTCTAAACACAATTCGGGGAAGAGAAATGTCGATGATTTTTCAAGAACCATTATCTTCTCTTAATCCTGTCATGAAAGTCGGCTTTCAGATAGGAGAAAGCATTTCCAAGTTGAAAAACATATCTGTAAAAGCATCTCGAAATGAAGTACTTGACGCGCTGAAGATCGTTGATCTCGATCCAGAAAGAATTGCAAATCTCTATCCAAATGAATTAAGTGGAGGAATGGCCCAAAGAGTCATGATTTCAATGGCGCTTTCATCTAAACCAAAATTGTTGATAGCCGATGAGCCGACTTCCGCACTTGACGTCACAATTCAGGCCCAGATAATGAGTTTGCTTGACGATCTTGTTTCAAAAATGAAGAACACGGTCATACTCATAACGCACGATCTTGGTGTTGCAGCGCAATTTTGCGATAAAATTTTGATAATGTATGCTGGTACCGTGATTGAACAGGCAAAAGCAGAAGATCTTTTCGAAAATCCCTTGCACCCGTATACTAAAGAATTGTTAAAAGCCATCCCAAAAGTTGGCAACAAAGACAAACTTGTAGGTATACCCGGGAGCGTTCCGGATCTCGTTAAACCTCCAGATGGATGCAGGTTTCATCCAAGATGTCCTTACGCAAAGGAAACATGCAAAGCCGAAGAACCTCAATTTTTTGAAATATCAGAAGGCCATCTTGTCAAATGTCATTTTCCTTTGAATAAAACGTAATTCTGCTTGACGTCTTGTTAGAATATATCAAACAAAATTACTGTCATCCCGTACTTAATATTGTTCATTTTCAATTCTATTCCACACGTCGTTTTATCCGCCTAACGGCCTTCTTTGCTCAAAATTATCGTGTAATTGGTTTGAATATTTGAAACAAGTGACATACTCCAACCACTTATAGAAGTAATGGATACTGAATTTATCCATAAAACAAGAGAACTTGGCTCTACAAGTGAATAAGGATGATACGCTCGTAGATAAATAACGGGATTTGTCAATCCGACATCTTGTTTGTTATGTTTTTTATTCTCTCTATTGCCATAATTCCAATGTGGCTTATGGTTTCAAGTACAACTATGTTTTCCATTGTGAGAATTTGTTTGTTTCCCATGAAATCGAATTCTATAACGCCCATGGCTTCATCTTTAGATGTCATCAATGGTAAACAGAAGACCTTTGCATTTGATATCGTTTCAGTTCCAAAACCTGCAGGTTTTTTATTTATCAATACCCACGAAGCTATACCGGAAGATTCAGTATTTATCTCAAAATTTTCTGTTTTTGCTACAAGTGAAAGTTTTTCCCTTTCAAGAAGAAAAATGGCCATCTCACAATTAAATAATCTTTTTATATGATTTACCATAAGAGAAAGTACATTATCGACGCTTTCGACAGTAGCGAGATCTCTGCTGAATTCATAAAGAGCATTGCTTTTCGATTCGCTTTCTTTTAATAAAAAGACCCTTTTTCTTGATTGGGATGCGAGTACACTTATGACAACGACTATGCTTGTGTACACGACGAATGAAATTAAATGATCGAAATCGGAGACCTCGAAACTGAAGTATGGATGGGTGAAGAGATAATCATACGTTAAAATGCTCAAAAAAATTGCAAGTATAGATGGCCCTATTCCAAGGTAAAGCGCCGTTAACATCAGAGGAATTAAGAAGATGAACATCATGTCAAATCCCGTCAGTTGGTTTTTTAAAAGCAATGATATCCCGGTAGCAAGCGTAACACCGCTGACACCCAACAGGTAATTCAAAAATTCATGTACTTTGAAATGATATTTTGGTCTTTCAGATGAAGTCGTATCAATTTGAGTTTCTATCATGTAGATATCTATTCCTTTGGCTTCGAGTATGAATCTATCGGAAATTGCATGAAAAAGGCCAGTTTTTTTAGGCTTCCCTATTATTATCTTATTTACATTATGACTTTTGGCGTAATTTATTATTTCACGTGTCACATCGTTACCTTTTACCCACGCAACCCACCCGTCCAAACTCCTTGTAAGTTCGAGAGCGTCATTTAGCCATTTATTTTCTTGTGTGGAAAAATCTTTGTTTTTTTCCGTTTCAACATGTAAGGCAATCCATTCAGCGCCAAGTTCATTTGCCAATCTGTAAGTTGCCCTCACAAGTTTTTCCGCGTAAGGACTTGCAAATATTCCAACAAGCACTCTTTCCTTTGTAACCCAAGGACCTGCTATGGCATGAGCTGTCATGTAATCGCGCATTTTTTCATCAACATTATCTGCCAAAACTCTGAGAGTCAATTGACGAAGCGCGAGTAAATTACCTGGTCTAAAGAATTTATGCACCGCCTGTTGAGCCATGTCTTTAACATATACCTTCCCATCTTGGAGCCGTTTTAAAAGTTCTTCAGGAGGTAGATCCACCAATTTTATCTCATTTGCTTCCATTACGAATTTGTCTGGAACGGTTTCATGAACTTTCACATTTGTTATTTGAAAGACAACATCCTTTAAACTTTCAAGATGTTGCACATTCATTGCCGTGTAAACGTCTATTCCGTAGTTAAGAATTTCTTCGATATCTTGATATCTTTTCACGTTCTTGGATCCTGGAGCGTTAGAATGAGCGAGTTCGTCTATGATTACAAGTTGTGGCTTCCTTTCTTTGATCTTTTCGATGGGCACTTCTTGAAGTTCTATTCCTTTGTAATCTATGATCAAAGGAGGTATCATTTCTAAACCATCCAGTAAGGCCTCTGTTTCAGGTCTTTTATGTGTTTCAACGTAACCTATAACGACATCTATACCTTCAGTTTTCCGTGCATGAGCATCTCTGAGCATGGCATAAGTTTTTCCGACACCTGGAGCAGCTCCAAAATAAATGGTCAATTTTCCTCGTTCAGACTTTTCTTCTTTATTTGCTATTTTAAGTAATTCTTCTGGAGATGGTCTTAGTTCTTCATCTGCCATATGCTTTCTCCAAATTCATCAATGCCAGATTCAATTCTAAAACATTTATAACCCTTGCTCCCATGAATCCAAAGGTTCTATTGTTTAAATGATCAAAGATGAGATTTCTCAAAATATTCTGTGGTATATTAGTGACTTTAGATATTCTTGGAATTTGTACAAGCGCAGATTCCAAATTGATATCCGGATCCAGACCGCTTCCTGATCCAAGGACAAGTTCGGAAGGGATGCTACCAGTTATGCCGGAATTTCTAAGTATCTTTATTCTGTTTTCAACACGATTTATAAGCACTTTGTTTGTCGGGCCAAGATTAGATCCACCTGAATAAAGCGCATTGTATGGAAACCCAGCAGTGGAAGACGGTCTCGACCAGAAAAGACCAGGATTTGAAAATGGTTGTCCTATCAGTTTAGATCCTATCGGTTCAGTGCCTTTATGAATTATGCTTCCATTTGCCTGCCATGGGGAAAAGACGTTCCCAATGACCGTTATCAGTAAAGGATACAAAAAGCCAACTATCACGAAAAACATCACGAAGATCAAAACAGATACTTTTAATGGCTTTAACATGCTGTTCACCTCATATTAAACTTATAAGCATGTAGATCAATTTTATGCCGATAAAAGGAACTATCAAACCGCCACCACCATAGATGAGTAAATTGTAAGTTAGCAATTTATCTGCCGACATGGGTTTGTACCACGTTCCCTTTAGAGCGAGCGGGATTAAGATCGGAATTATTATCGCGTTGAATATTACGGCTGATAAAATAGCGAGATATGGATTTGTAAGATGCATGACATTCAAAACCTGCAATTGTGGGTATATGGACGCCACTGCTGCCGGAATAATGACAAAGTATTTTGCTATATCATTTGCGATGCTGAAAGTTGTCAATGCTCCTCTTGTCATTAACATGTGTTTTCCTATCTCCACTATATCGAGCAACTTCGTCGGATTACTGTCAAGATCTATGACATTCGCGGCCTCGCGCGCAGGCTGTGTTCCCGTATTCATGGCCACGGCGACGTCGGCCTGAGCAAGTGCCGGAGCATCGTTTGTGCCATCTCCAGTCATGGCAACCATGTATCCCTGCTCTTGATACTTTCTGATGAGTTTCAATTTATCTTCTGGTTTCGCCTCTGCCACAAAGTCATCAACCTGAGCCTCGGCTGCGATAGTTGCGGCCGTAAGAGGATTATCTCCAGTTATCATGATGGTTTTTATTCCCATGCGTCTTAACTGCTGAAAACGTTCCTGAATTCCTTTCTTTAAAATATCTTTCAGATTTATAACACCTATTATTTCCGCGTCTTTGCTTATGACAAGTGGAGTGCCTCCCGCTTTGGCGACTTTTTCGACTTTTTGTTGAAGATCGTCCGAAATCTTTCCACCTAAACTCTTTATGTATTCAATCATCGAATCTGCAGATCCTTTACGGTAACGATGGTTTTCCACATCTATACCGCTCATTCTTGTCTTTGCGCTAAAACTTATAGTTTTTGCATTCTTCGGAAACTCCGTCGCGCGCAATTTATACTTTGTTTTTGCAAAGACAACAATACTTCTTCCTTCGGGAGTTTCGTCTGTCAGCGAAGACATGAGTGCAACCTCCGCGCATTCTTGTTCCGTATGGTTCCCAACCGGTATGAACTCGGCTGCCTCTCTGTTGCCGAGTGTTATCGTACCTGTCTTATCCAAAAGCAAAACGTTTACATCTCCGGCTGCTTCTATTGCCTTTCCCGAAAGAGCTATGACATTTTTTCTGAACAATCTATCCATGCCGGCAATTCCAATGGCTGGAAGCAGAGCGGCTATCGTCGTCGGAGCAAGACAAACAAAGAGGGCAACAAGTATAGTCAATGATACCGGCGTTCCCTTTCCAACTGATTGAACGCTGTAAATGGAAAGTGCACTCAAGTTTATAACAACGAGTATGAAGGTCACGGTTAACGCTATGAGTAATACCTCAAGAGCCACCTCATTCGGTGTCTTTCTTCTTTTTGCCCCTTCTACCAGTGAAATCATTTTATCGAGAAAGGTTTCGCCCGGATTTGCCGTTACTTTCACTATGATCTTATTCGATACAACCTTTGTCCCACCGGTTACGGCGCTTCTATCTCCTCCGGCCTCTCTTACAACCGGAGCCGACTCTCCGGTGACTGCCGCTTCATTTACAAGGGCTGCTCCTTCTACCACTTCTCCATCACTTGCTATGAGATCGTTCGCTTCGACGAGTATGTAATCTCCTTTTTGCAATTTCGTAGACGGCACCATATCATATGCGCTATCGAAGGAAGACTTTTTGAGCTTCTTTGCCATTACTTCACTTCTTGTCCTTCTCATCGATTCTGCCCTTGCTTTTCCACGACTCTCAGCTATGGATTCGGCAAAATTTGAGAAAAGCACTGTTAGCCAAAGCCATAAAGAGATCATGCCAGAAAACCATATAGGACTTCCACGATGTATAAAAAATGCGAATACGAATTCCAACGTTGTTACGATACTGCCTATCTCAACTGCCAACATGACTGGATTTGAATATAAATCAAACGGATTTAGTTTTTTGAAAGATCCTTTCAGAGCACTTTTTATCAATTTTGAGTCGAAGATGGAATTATCTTTCGTTCGCACTTTAAATTCCTCCCCACATGATGAGGTTCTCAACGACAGGACCCATGGAAAGGGCTGCAAAGAATGTCAAGGCCCCGACTATTATAATGACGGCGAAGAGCCACACCATAAATGCCGGTTTGTGAGTCGGCAATGTGCCGACGTTAGGTGGCGTATATTTTTTTCCTGCCAGAGATCCGGCCATGACAAGCGTAGCTATGGCAGGAATATATCTACCGATAAGCATTGCAAAGCCAGTCGCTAAGTTGTAAAAGAGCGTATTGGCATTTAATCCCGCAAAGGCGCTTCCGTTGTTATTCGCAGTCGAAGCAAACGCGTAAAGAATCTCGCTTAATCCATGCGCTCCGGGATTTAAAATGGCAGATGTTCCGTTTTTTGTTATCAATGCTATCGATGTAAATATAAGGATCACGATTCCTGAAGTTAAGGCCGTTATAATAGCCATCCACATTTCTTTTACTTCTATCTTTTTGCCCATGTATTCCGGCGTTCTACCTATCATAAGTCCCGCTATAAATACGGCTATAATTACGAAAGCGAGCATGGTATACAAACCGGATCCGACTCCTCCAAAGGCGACCTCGCTCAAAAGTATTAGTACCATTGAACTCATGCCGCCTATCGGTGTTAACGAATCCATAGACGTATTGACAGCCCCTTCGGATGTACCTGTTGTAATGGTCGAAAATAGCACACTTCCACCTACTCCGAATCTTGCTTCCATTCCCTCCATGTAAGGTCCCGAAACCCCCATATTCGTTATCAGAGGATCACCTCTTATCTGAGAGTAATATTGTATACCTAAAAAGATAAGCAATATGGAAAGCATAACGATGTATATGGCCCATCCTTGCCTTGTATCACCCACCATTTTCCCAAACGTATATGTCAACGAGGCAGGAATCAAACTTATCA
The DNA here is from genome assembly GCA_021800445.1 of bacterium. Lineage (GTDB taxonomy): Bacteria > Thermotogota > Thermotogae > Mesoaciditogales > Mesoaciditogaceae > Athalassotoga. The sequence continues at coordinate 7,714 of JAJYYZ010000021.1, forward strand.
AGAGCACTTCAATAAAATTCGTCAGAGGATTTGGATTTTCGTAAGGATGAGCGGAATTTGCGCCAAAGAATCCTCCTCCATTTGTGCCGAGTAGTTTTATCGCCTCTTGAGAAGCCACAGGCCCCATTGGAAGGACTTGATGTGTCACGGTTCCACTTTGCGTCACAACAGGCTGGAGAAAATCGACTACTTTGTAAGAATCAAAGTTTTGTATAACACCCTGAGACAAGAAAAAAACGGCTGCTATTATCGACAATGGGAGTAAGATGTAAAGTGTGCTTCTTGTTAAATCAACCCAAAAGTTTCCAATTGCTTTGGCATTTTTTCGCGAGATTCCCCGCATCAATGCCACCAAGATCGCCATACCGGTGGCGGCCGATAAGAAATTCTGTACGGCAAGTCCTGCCATTTGCGTGAAATAACTTGCCATCGATTCTCCGGAATACGCTTGCCAGTTTGTGTTCGTGACAAAACTGACTGCTGTGTTGAGAGCCAAAGATAAAGAAAATCCATTGAAATGTTCGGGGTTTAAAGGCAGAAGACCTTGAAAGATTAGTATCAAAAATAGTGCAATGAAGCCTATAAAATTAAACAGCAACATGGAAAAAGCATATTCTTTCCAGTTCATTTCATGATCGGCGTCAACACCTGTTAGCCGATAAATCCATTTTTCAACTGGAGAAATTAAAGGACTTAAAAAAATTCTTTTTCCGGTGTAAACTTTTGACATATATTTTCCAAGGGGCTTAACGAGCAATGTTAAAATGACAAAGAAAATTCCAAATTCAAGTAAGTCAAGTGCAATATTCAAATTACTCAAACCGTTCGTCAATTTTAACCTCCTTTAATTGTTTGAATTCATTATCTGACAATCTTTCATTTCGTGACATACTCTCACCACTTATAGAAGTGGGAGAATTCTTGCTTAAAAAGGGTTAAATCAGACCAAAGTTCATTAACAAAAGCCAAAGAAATGAAAGCGCCACTCCGGCCAAAGGACTTATAATCCATGTTTTATCGAATTTTCTGTATCTTATCAATCTGTAAATCAACATTCCGGCAAGCACTATCGCCAAATACCACCATTGAAGTGCCATTATGAATATGAAGATCAGAATTCTTTCAAAATTTCCATCCGCATCGTTGGATTTGATGTCTATCAAATTGGATCTTCTAAAAATATCGGCGAGTACAACGGAAGACAGGACAAGTCCAAAAAGATAATTTATGAAGGGCGGTTCTATGTAATTGTGTTCGGCGATGAAAGCGCTGAAAATAAATGTAAAAAGCAGCGCAACGCCAAGATTCAGGAATTCTATTCCAAGGTACCAAGACAATTTATCGCTTCTTGGTTTTAAAAATGTAAGTCCTGCCGTTATGATTATGTAGGTAATTATCGCGATCATTCCTGTCTGAAAAACAAGTAAATTAAATGAAAGAGCAAGACCTATAAGAATAGTCCAGAGTACGGCCTTTTGAATTTCGGATTTGTTTTTACGGTATACCAAAGAGTTGTTAGAAAAACCGTAATCCGATGTCGTGTAGATAAGTAAAAAAAGATTTGGTACCATATATCTTCCTCCTTTTTTTTGAAAGATCTGCGGTTTCATGGTATATATCTTGCAAACGTTTGGCCATCGTGTCCATTGACCAATTTTGGTTAACGTAATTTACGCCTTCGTCTGAGAGCCTTAGTCTCAGACTTCTATTTTTTAAAATGTTCTCCATTTTATCCACAAAGGGTTTTATAAGGGGTTCTTCTACGAGTAAACACCCTTTACCCTCGATAAGTACATCCGCAATCCCTTCTTTTGCCACAGCGACTACCGGAAGTCCCCCTGAAAGAGCCTCCAAAACAACAAGACCTTGAGTTTCCGTGATCGAAGCAAAAGCGAATAGATCCGATTGTCTGTAATATTCTATTATATCTTCTCTTGCTATGTAACCTGCAAGTACAACTTTATCTCTTATGCCAAGGTGTGACACTTTGTGAATTATTTCTTGTCTTTCAGGACCATCTCCAACTATCACAAGCGTTGTGTTATCAATTCTTTTGTGAAGCTCGGAAAAAGCATCTATCAAGAAAAGAATATTTTTTTCTTTTGCCACCCGTCCTACAAAAAGTATGATTTTATCATTTGGAGATATGTCATGTTTTTCTCTTATCGAATACCTTAAGCCTCTCTGAAAATTTTTTACATCTATGCCAGTTGGAAGTGTGTAAATGGGTGCTTTCACGCCGTAATCCACAAGTTCGGTCTTTATCTTTTCTGTTGGAGCGATAACCGCATCTGTCATGTTACAAAACCACATGCTGAATTCCTTTACGGCTTTTTCCGTTGGTCTCAGTGGCATCGGAAGGTAATGCCTGTATTCCGTCAGAAGCGTATGATAAGTGTGTATGTGCGGAATCCCGATTTTTTCGCTTAACCTTATCGCTTGAAAGCCCATGCTGAAAGGAGCGTGAGAATGAATCATGTCGAGATCCAACTTTGATGATAATTTGAGTATCTTTTTAGAAAGGGGGATGGCAAATCTGTGCTGGGGCTCAAAAAAGAATTTCACCCCACTCACCTTGAAAGCGTGATTTTCGTTTGAAGGAACAATGGGAGCAAAAACGTAAACGTTGTTTCCCATTTCTTCAAGATATTCTTTGAAAAGATGAACCGAGGTGGCAACGCCGTTTATTTGCGGGATGTATGTATCACTCATCATACTGATGTTCACAAAAACCATCTCCTGAAGATAAACGCAATTACCAGAAAAAAGACAAAATCTCTCGCTGCTCTCATCGTTAATGTGTACAAAATGCCTCTTCCCATCGCAGATCTGACAAGATAAAATTCAAGCAAAACAGACCATACAATCGGAATGGCAAGAAATATGTAAGACAAATTCCAAAAGAATGCGATGGAAAGAATCCAGCCCGTTAAAATATGTGGAATTAAAACGTACGGAAATCCCCAGAAAACTTTTTCATTTCTCGCCACGAACATATGAAGTGCCCCAGAAAAAATTTCATACAAAAATATAAGGGCTAAAATTACAAGAGAAAAATAAAAAAAGCCACCAAAAAACGGTGTTTCTTTGAACACCGGAAAAATTACGATCACGTTCACAAGCCACAAGATCAAAGTCGAAAACAAAGAATCAAAAGGTCCAAATATTGAATTTTTGAAAAAAACTTTAGGGGTAAAAAACAAGTCAAAGATCTTATTCAATCCCAATTTCCCCCCTTATAAATCTGACAAGGCGATCGGCAATTTTGTTTTCTTTCCTTTCATTCCATTCAAATTCTACTTTCATTCCTTTTGATAGGTCATCTATTTTTTTTCTTATTAAAAGCAAATTGTTGGCTTTTACCTTATATTCACCTTTCATCTGACTTACAACCAATTGACTGTCGCTAAGAATTTTTACACGTTTTCCTGGGAAATGCACTTTTAAATATTCCAAAGCCATCAAAATAGCGATATATTCTGCTTCGTTATTTGTTGCCATTTCTATGTATTCGCAATGAGCACACTTTAATTTTCCTTTTTCTTCCACTGTAAAAGCAACACCAGACGGTCCCGGATTGGGATTTGATCCGCCATCTGTCCTTACTATGATATCAGCCAACACTTTTGACATCTTCCATCAACAATTTTTTTGCGGATTCAGGATCTATTTGAGATATAAGGCCGCAAGCGGCAAAGATGTAATTTGAATCAACGTAAAGTTTGACCTCCGGTCTGGGCAATAAAGCCATGGGATGCTTTCTGGAGATGTTTTTGATCTCATTCAATATTTCAAGATTTAACTTTGAGCGGCTTAATACCCCTCCTGTACCAAATATGTTTCTCACGGCTGTAAGATCCTTTCCTTCGGCAATTTCAATTCTTCCGGTTGGGCCATAAAGATATCTTTTCTGTCCGACATGTCTTATTATACTCTCAGAGGCGCAGGCCAAAGACAAAGTTTTAATGAACTTTTCCATTCTTTCGTCTTGCGGATAAGGTGTTATCCTATCCAGAAGCGCTTGATGATCCAAAAATTCATTTCTTATCCATTCAAAATTTCGAACGACGTTTTTTGCATTCACGAAAACGCCAAGGTCTCCTTCAACCGTTCTTTTTGCAAAAGGTTCCGGCGAAATGAGAATTTTTTGAATTTCCGGAGAACCATTGGTTATAGAATCAACATCGGTTGTCGCACCACCAATGTCTATTGCGAGAGCATCTCCCATCTCCTTTTGCAGTATCTCGACGGCTGACATAACGGCCGCCGGCGTGGGAATTATCTTTCCCGTGACTTTGCCATCGAGTTTAGACATGCCGGGACCGTGAATTATATGTTTTGCGAATACATCCTGAATTATCTTTCTGACCGGATCGACATTTAAAAGGTCAACTTTTGGATAAACGTTTTGAGTTACGATTATTTCCTTTCCGGCTACTTTGAAGATATTTTCAACTTTTGATGCAACGGCAGCGTTCCCCGCGTAAACAAACGGAAGGTTCAGATCGCTTTTTGCAAAAATTTCTGCGTTGTAAAGGGCAGTTTCACTTTCTCCGTTGTCTACTCCTCCGGAAAGCAGAATGAGTTTTGGCGATATTTTCTTAACCTCATCGATCGTCTCGGCAGAAATCTTTCCGCTTGTCGCGAAAACGACTATTGCTCCTGCCCCAAGCGCAGCCTCTCTGGCCGCTCTTACCGTCATGCCGTAGACGAGACCGTGCACAGTCATCTTAAGTCCACCCGCTGCGCTTGAAGAGACGATCATCTTTGACCAACTTACCTTTTCACCGATCTTTTTTTCAATCGATTCAAGCGCCTTTTCTATGCCGATCGTCACATCTCCTTCGTCGACAGTTGTGTAATGTTCGCCTTGCACAAAGAGTTTTGGATGATCGCCAATCCCCACAAATCCGCTTAAAACAGTCGTCGTGCTTCCTACCTCTACGGTTAAAATATCTAAATTCACTTTATCTCTCCTTAAAACAGTGATATAATGATTATATCAGAAAGGTGGCGATCTTGATGATAGAAACTGCCAAGGTTATAAAAGTTGAAAAGAGTTCCATAATAGTCAACGTTACTTCGACAAGTTCATGTTCGGAGTGCGTCATGGCTGGTCATTGTGCATTAAACTCGAGTTCTCAAACGCTTATTCCAAGGCCAAGGGATCTTGATGTAAAAGTAGGCGATTATGTCGAGTTTGAAACTCCCAAAAATTTGAATGCGACGAAACTATCAATGTTACTTTACGGGATTCCTCTTATCATCTTCATAGGAGGAACCATAACACTTATAAATGTGACAAAACTTGGAAACTTCTGGTCTCTTGGAATTTCTCTTGCAGGAGCAGGAATTTATTACTGGCTTTTGAGTTGGCATTCGAAAAAACACCAGGAAAAGTATTCTCCATATCACGTGAAAAAGGTAGATCCACCAACAAATGTTAATTTTGAAAGTGTGGGTGATGTGCGATGAAGTTCTGGTGGTTCGGACATTCTTCTTTTGCCATCGAGGATGATGGTATTTTTCTTGTGACCGATCCTTTTGACAAAAGTGTTGGTTATCCGATTCCAAACGTAAAGCCTACCCATGTGACCGAAAGTCATCAGCATTTCGATCATAACGCTCACAATTTGTTAAGAGGAAATTTTGAAGTCATCAAAGAACCCGGGATTTACAATTTCGGTACCCTTCGAATCGAAGGTATACCATCCTATCATGATGAAGACAAGGGTGCAAAAAGAGGCCCAAATATCATCTTCAAGATGAAATTCCCATCATCTATGATCGTTGCGCATTTTGGTGATCTGGGTCACATGATCGACGAAAATACGGTTAAAAAACTTGAAAACATCGATGCGGTGATGATACCCATCGGCGGAGTGTTCACCATAGACGCAAAACGGGCAACGGAAATTGTCAACCGTTTGAAGCCGCACCTTATTTTCCCGATGCATTACATGACCAAATACGTGAGTTTTGAACTTGGAAAACTTGAAAATTTTACTTCATCTTTTAAGGATGTCTCAAATGTAAAGGGCGCTTTTGAGGTAAAATTGGAAGATATGAGAAAATTTGATCGTAAAGTTGTCATATTCGAAATGTAAACGGGGGTGCTTCGTGCAAACACTTTTCACAAGAGAAGAGATTCATACTCGTATTAAGGAACTCGGAGACGAAATAACAGGTATTTACAGTCCCTTTACAAACGAGATAATGGCAGTTTGTGTTTTGAAGGGAGCAATCCATTTTTTCAGCGATCTTGTGCTTGAGATAAACATGAACGTGCTTTACAGTTTTGTCCAGGTCTCAAGTTATTCCGGCGCGGGAAGCACCGAACGCGTAAAGGTGAAATCCTGGCTTGATGAAAGTATATACGGTAAGCACATACTCGTCGTCGAGGACATAGTCGATACCGGCATAACGCTTAATTACATTCTTGGATATTTTGCGAAATACAAACCGGCGACGCTTAAAGTTGCGACGCTTTTCGAAAAAAAGGCTCACAGAAAAGTCGATGTGCCAATAGATTTTGTCGGCTTTGAGATAGGAGATAAATTTATAGTTGGTTACGGCTTCGACTACGATCAAAAAAAGCGTAATTTGCCTTTTGTAGGGGTTGAAGATGCGTGAAGGTCAAATTACTTTACTGATCATCGTTTTGTTGCTTATAACGGTTGAAATCGTTGTGAATATTTATTTTCAAATTCAAACAAATCAAATGGATATTCAAAGAATGAACATTCATAATCTCATTCAAATGTACTCACGATAAACGAGGTTATGGAGATGCTTTTTGAAGAGTTCGTTGATGCCGCTGAAGAAAAAATAAATGGGACGCTTGAAGGAAGTTTTGAAACTTCCGAATTTGAGAAATTCATAAGAGACGCAATCAAAGAAACACTTGTTACGCCGGATGTCAAAGAGAGATTTGAAGCTTTTTGTGGGTATTTCATGGGTATTTCGAAGTTGACAAAAGATCGTGTTGAGGTAAGGCTAAAAAACGGGATTAGGATGATAGAAAAGTTAAGAATGGAAAATCTCGTTGAGCCTCCGCCAATTAGCGATGAAACGCTTACCCTCGATGTTGATGTGAAATTCGGCAAAAAGGTCGGACCAATTCGAGAAGCGGCCCTTCAAAAACTTGGCATTTATACACTCAGAGATCTCATGTACCATTTTCCTCGCCTTTACGATGATTGGAGAAGGCCTTTGAGGATACTCGATCTCAGAGTAGGTGAACAAGTCGCTGCAACTGCCAAAATTGTAAACGTTGAGAAGATAAGAGTTAAAAATTTCAAGATTGTAAATGTCGTTGTCACAGACGGTTTTTCGAACATGTACCTTGTATGGTTTAATCAGGACTACCTTTACGATACTTTGTCAAAAGCAAAGCGAATAGCCTTCAGTGGATTGGTAAAAAATGAATACGGAAATTTCAAAGTTTACTCTCCGGACTTTCAAATTGTGGATGATACACCTCCCAGCATATTTCCGATATACGATTTAACCGCCGGCATCTCTCAGGGAGTCATGAGATCTATAATCGAGAGTAATGTAAAGTACATTGGCGCTTTTAAAGAGATCATTCCGGATGAATTTCTCAAGAGAAGAGAACTTATAGACATAAAGCGTGCAATCTACGGAATGCATTTCCCAAAAAGCGAATTTCATCTCAAGGTGTCAAAAAAAAGACTTGCATACGATGAATTTTTTCTGCTTGAAACATCAAAAATGATGATCAAAAACAACGTTCAATCAAAGGGTGGAATATCGAAAACATTTCAAAATCGCATATCCAAGCAATTCGTTGAATCTCTTCCGTTTAAACTTACCAATGCGCAAAAACGCGCAATTGATGAGATTGAGAAAGATTTAAAGAGTGATAAAATGATGAACAGATTGCTTCATGGAGACGTTGGCAGCGGAAAAACAGTCGTTGCCGAAATTGCGGCTTTGGATGTCATCGAGAGTGGATTTCAGGTCGCATTCATGGCTCCGACGTATGTGCTTGCAAAACAACATTACGATAGGATAAAAAAAGATTTGTCTGACTTGAACATCAAAGTTGGATTTATTTCCGGTTCAACTGCGAATTCCGAAAAGATGGATGTGAAAGAAAAATTAGCATCTGGAGAACTTGACCTTGTCATAGGGACACATGCGTTGATTCAAAAAGATGTGAATTTCAAAAATCTTGGGCTTGTCGTGATAGATGAACAACATAAATTTGGTGTGAAACAACGCGAAACTCTTATGTCCAAAGGTAAAGCGGTTGATACGCTTGTAATGACGGCAACTCCGATTCCAAGGACTTTGTCCATGACATTTTACGGTGATCTTGATGTTACAGTCATAGATGAGATGCCTCATGGCAAAAAAAATCCGAGAACTTTGATAGTGAATGATTCCAAAAAGGACGAAGTTTACGAATTTGCCATGCAAGAAATGGATCAAGGCGTTAGCGTCTTTTGGATTGTTCCTTTGATAGAAGAATCTGAGAAAATAGAACTCAGCGCTGCAAAAAAGGTTTACGAAGATTTTGAAAACGGTCCTTTTAAAGATCGTCAGATAGGTTTGCTTCATGGCAGAATGTCGTCGGAAGAAAAAGAGATCGTCATGGAGAAATTTTTGAAAAAAGAAATTCGACTGCTCGTTTCCACCACGGTGATAGAGGTTGGAATAGACATTCCACACGCCGGCGTCATGGTGATAGAGCATCCGGAGAGGTTCGGCCTCGCGCAACTTCATCAACTTAGAGGAAGGGTGGGAAGAAGTGGCAACGAATCTTTTTGCATCTTACTTACCAGTGGCATTGAACTCGATAGATTAAGATATTTTGAGCATACTTTCAATGGCTTCAGTCTTGCCGAATACGATCTGAAAATGCGTGGCCCCGGAGAGTTCATGGGTACCCGTCAGCATGGCATGCCAGAATTCAAAGTTGCCAATCTCGTTGAAGATGAAGCGATATTGTTGATGGCAAGAGAAGACGCGAGTGAAATTGTAGAAGCAGATCCAAATCTCGATCATCATCCAGAACTTCTTGAAGAGATAAACAAAAGATACGGTGAGAAAATAAAATTTGTGGAGGTTGGTTAATGAAAATAACAGGTGGCAGATATTCGAAAATGAATGTTTCTGCCGTTTCGGATAAAAGAACCCGTTATACGCCTGCGATTGTCAGAGAAGCACTTTTTAACATGATAGACGTAACGGGCATGAGAATGTTGGAACTTTTCGCGGGAAGCGGCGTTATTTCCGCCGAAGCGCTTAGCAGATCCGTTGAGAAAACCACCTTGGTTGAGATATCAAGGTCATCTTGCATGACAATCAGAAAAAATCTGGAAAAGTTTGGTGACAATTTCACGATTCTCAACCTTGATTTCAGGATAGCAATTCGCAGATTGATATCAAAGAACAGTGATTTCGATTTCATATTCGCCGATCCTCCTTTCGGAACAGGACTGCTTTTCGAAACTTTTAAAGAGATCGACGGTCATCCAGAGGTACTAAGATCAGACGGCATAATCGTTATAGAATCTTTTGAAAAGGAAATATTACCCGATGAAGGCAAAAATATACATCTGAAGTCCAAAAAAAATTACGGAGATGTGATTTTGAACTTTTTTGTGAGATAATTAAACGTCCAAAGAAAATTGTGGGTAAGTATACTAAACTTTTTTTAAAGGTGAAACACAATTTTTGAGTTTGGCGGAGGGCAGGATGCCTCGAGGTGGCCTTCGCAGCGTAGCGAGGACAGACACCGAGAGGCGAGGGCCGGAGCCAACGATATTTCATATTTAAAGTTGATCAAGTATATTAACGATAGCGTTGGGGGAGGTTTTAAAATGAAAAAACTTTTATTTCTTACGCTGGCCATTATGATTCCGGTTTTTGCGATCGGTGTATCTGTTTCTTTGACGGCAACACCAACTTTTCTTTTGAATGGCACCGTAACTTTGACCATGTACTCATCTCCGACCATTTCATCTTCCGCTTCCGCCGTTATTTTGGTTTACAATTCATCGACAGTTTCAACTCAAACTTTGATTCCATCCTTTGTTGACGGTAAATACATCTGTAACTACAACGTTAGCGATCATGCGAATTACAAAGCGCAGGGTATTTTACAGACTGCCAGCGCGAACTTTGTTTCAAACATCACAACTTTTACAAGTGATATACCTGCCGCAAGTGTTCAATCGACGATCGTTTACGTCCCTTTCATATCCAACGGATTACAATCTTACGTTGTGAATGTCCAAAATATAGGCTCCAAAACACTTTCTTTCACAAATTTTTCTTCTCCGACTGGCCTTTCAATAAATCCTACGGCCGGACAGATTCCGGCAGGTGAATCGGCAACTTTTTCCGTAAAACCGACTGGCGTTTTTCTTCCGTCTAAAAGTTATACGCTTGATGCCATCATGCGTACAAATGATCCCCGAACTGGAATGTCCGATTATTTGCTTGCAAGATTCTTGTTAGGACCTGACGGACTTGTGGTGATGCCCGTTTCAATTTCAGGCACAAGTTTTGGTGTCGGTAGCAACGTATCCGCAAATTTTTCAATTTATTATTCGAATAACGTTTCGCTTTCTTACGTTTACGTGGTGTGGTTGACCCCGCAAAATTCGCAAATGTTGAGTTTACAGCCATCTGGAAGCGATTTTTCATCGACTTTGAATATGACCTTACCCGGTACTTACACTTTGTCAAAGATAATAGTTGGGTATGTGTACAAAAATCAAAGTCTTGAAATGAGCGTAAATCCAGGCGTGAGTGTACGGGCAGTTAACATCACTCCTTCCATGAACATAAACCTTGTCAACGGCAAAGATCAGGTAGTTGTGAATGTTTCTTCGGTATCTACACCGACTGTCACGGTTAAAGACGTTTCTGTCAACTATGTTGTTCCGGTGAAAAACATAAATCAAACATGGGTTGGCACTTACACGTACAGCAACAAGCCTGGAAATGTTACCATCACGGCAACTTTTCTGAATACTTCAAGTGTGATATCGAAAAGTTTTTCAAAATACATGGTAAGCGGTGGGATAAACATCACCCTTTCCGATGGCGGATGGGTTACGATTCCGCCCAATGCTTTCTCTTCTCCATCTTTGATGGCCGTCTACCTTGAAAGTTTCAATCCGCAGGATTTTTACACAGGTTATTCGAATTTCAACCAGGTATCGGATGCGATCTCCATCGTTTCTGACGTCACACCTGTTGCTTCTTTTAGTTACAATCTTTACTTTTTCAATCAAACTGTAAATGGACTTTTTGGTGATATAAAGGTTTATTCGTATCAGAATGGAAAATGGCAACTCTCACCGGTGCCACTTAACGTTGAAGTGGGCATGCAAATGGTTAATTTTCAAGATCAAACCGGGACTTACGCACTCGGATTGAATGCGCAGGTGCAACGCAACCAGTCCCCTTCGATCATCTCGTTTTGGTCAGTCCCTTCTAATTTGATTGGACAGGGAAATGTTTATTTCTATCTGACCGTAAACAATGACTGTTATTACAAATTGTATCTGTACGATATGCGTGGCAGGATCGTCGGATTTCAAAGCGGAATGGCAGTATCTTCGAATAGAAATCTCGTTTACACGCTTGATCCATCTTCAATTTCAAACGGTTTATACGTTGCGGCTATAGGAATTGGAAATCTTCCAAATAATTTCACACAAACTCGATCAATACCGTTTGCGATCTCTAAATGAGGTGATAAGATGAAAAAGATAATTTATGTTCTCTTACTTCTAACGTTTTTTTCGATTGTCACTTTTGGCGATGTGCTGGACGAGTTAGACAATCCATCCGCCTACGGCATATCTATGGGTGGTGCTTTATACACCGTTTTTGCAGGGCCGCAATCCATCGCTTACAATCCTGCTGGAATCGCGACTGAAGGCGGCTTTTTCTTTTCCCATGTGGAACATTACTTGGGAGTTATAAGAAACGATTTTCTTGCCGGATCTTTAAATGTCGGCAACTTTTACTTTGGTAGTTCAATGCAAACAACCAGATCGGTAGATGTCAGCGATTTAAATTATTCTCAATACATATTTTCTGGGGCAATCGCTTATAGAATAAAAAATATCTCAATAGGCACGGACATGAACGGCTTTTTTGGCACAGACGTGGTAAATGGGTTTTCAATGGATTTGGGTGGCATATTTCAAACTGGTAACTACACTTTTGCGGCTGTTTTGAAAAATGCCTTGGCTTCCATAACATGGCAATCCACACCACCGACTGTCGAGAATTACCCGACAGAGATGATCCTTGGAGTCGGTTATTCATCTTCATCTTTTGATGTTAACACTTTTGTTAACTTCACATCAAAAGAATTTGGTGCCGGCGTTCAATTTCCTCTGACGAAATTCTTCAGCATTGTATGTGGTTACAAAGGATCAATAGGTACCCAGATCTCAAACGCGTTAAATGCGGGTTTAGTTGTTAAGAATTACCTTGGTTTCGATCTTTTCGTTTCTTACACTTTTCTTGATTCAGCGAATTTTGGCCAACTCCTCAGTCCTTTTACTGTCTCTATGAATTATAATTTTGGAGGTTGAAGTTTTGAAAGTCGATCGTAAAACCCTTCAAGAATTGGAATTCTACACTTTTATAGATACTTTAAAAGATCTATCTTTTTCTCCTTACGGGAGAAAATATTTTGATAATCTGAAATTTGACGTGGATCCACAGGAGGAATATTTAAAGGTTATCGGAGTTACAGAGATCTTTCAACAAATAACTTCTTTGTTGTCCAAGGTTGAATACATGGAAGAACCTTTGAAATTGATTTTAAACGGCAAAAGAATCGGCACAAAGGATCTCGTTGATTTTGGGGAACTGTTCAGAATGTCGAAAAAAGTTTCAGATTTACTTTTGTCTGTGCCTTCAATGGTCAGCGTTGCGGTACAGATGATTCCTCCGAAGGGGTTTGTCGAATTTTGCGATAAAACCTTTAATCCAGATGGAAGTGTTAAAGACAGTGCCTCTCCAGAACTCGTCAGAATTAGAAAGGAAATACATGGAATAGAGCAAGAAATAGATGACAGGATAAAAAAAATGATCGCAGAAGGAGTGAAATCAGGTTACATTTCAGAAGCGCTTGTTGTCCAGCGACACGAAAGATATGTACTTCCCGTTGATGCGCAAAGTCGATCCAGAGTAAAAGGCATAATACACGGTCAATCGGCAACAGGACTCACCTACTACGTTGAGCCGGAAGAGATGATAGAACTTAACGATGCACTTGCCATAGCGAGATCTAAAGAATCCATCGAGATATCGAAAATAGTCAACAACGGAATTGATATGATAGCCAAGAACGCCGACACGATCTTCAAACTCATGAATGCAATGGGCGAATTTGACTTTATTTACGCAAAAATTTCTTACAGTCTAAAAAATTCATGCATCATACCGGTGGCAAGAACGGATGGATTCATCAAAGTGGTAGGAGGTCGTAATCCGCTTATTTCAAATGATAAAGTCGTTCCCGTGGATGTTGAAATAAAGGACACAGATCGTGTTATAGTCGTAAGCGGGCCAAATATGGGCGGTAAAACGGCCTTTTTAAAGACGATAGGCCTCTTTTCCCTGATGTCTGCGCTTGGTATTCCCATTCCGGCAAAAAGCGGAACCGAACTTTCACTTTTTCAATCACTTTACTCGGACATAGGTGATGATCAGTCCGTTAAAAATGAATTGAGCACTTTTTCTGCAAGAGTTTTGAGGGAAAATGAAATATGCAAGATGTCAAACGCTGAAACGATCGTTTTGATAGACGAGATAGGAGAGGGGACGGAACCATCTGAAGGTGTTGCCTTTGCAAAGTCTATCCTTGATATCTTGATTTCTAAAGGTACAAAGGTGCTTGTCACCACACATCTTTTGGAACTTAAAAATCTTGCCTACTCCATCAAGAATGTCAGAAATGCCTCGGTGGGTTTTGACATCGAAAAGATGGAACCGACTTACCGCGTGTACATGGATCTGCCTGGCAGAAGCAGGGCACTTGAAATCATTGAAAAAATGGGTGTGTCAAAAGAAATTATCGAAAATTTTAAGAAAAATAGATCAACCGCTTTTTCAAACGGCGATATGCTCATAGAAGAACTTCAAATCAGAATCCGCGATTACGAAGATAAAATCGAAAATATAACGCAAAGAGAAAAAGTCCTTGACCAAAAAGAAAAAGATTACGAATCTAAATTTGAAAAGTTGAAATCGAAAGAAATAGCAGAATTATCTTCGGAAGTAAGGTCGCTTTCGGAGCAAATTCTTAAGATAAAGAAAGAAACAGAAGAGGCCATACACAGGTTAAGATCATCAAACAATGAAGATGAACTCGTGATGCAAAACAAAAAACTTGAAGAATTGAGAAAAATTCTTGAAAAATCTGAAACTGGAAAATCGTCGAATCCTTCTTTTGATTCAACATCTTACGTAAAAATAAAAGGTACCGATGTGATTGGGAAGATAAAATCACTCAAAAAAGATTCTGTCATCCTTGATGTTGAAGGATCGAATGTCGAAATTTCTCCAGAAAAACTCGAAAAGATTGAAAAACCCCAAAAAGTCAAAACAGCCAGAGAAAACGTTGAATATGTCAAAAATGAAAAAATTTCAAATGAAATAGATGTAAGAGGATTAACGGTAGAAGATGCGATTCCACTTGTTGAAGAATTTATTGAGCATATGATAAAATCTAATTCGGTTGGTTTTATAATTCACGGTAAAGGTACTGGAAGACTTTCAAATGGGATATGGGCCTTTTTGAGATCAAAGCACGTCAAATTCAGAATAGGACGTGAAGGTGAAGGTGGTACTGGAGTAACTGTGATAGGAGAATAAAAGTATGATTTTCGTATTTGATGAAAATAAGCGTGATTTGGAATATGAAAGTTAAGAAATTTCCTGCCACTTTAGATGGATTAGGCAGCGCGGTGGCGTGGAAATATCTTTATCCATCGTCTAAAATTTTACTCGTTGGCAAACCTGACGATGCTCTCAAGAAATTTCCTCAAATTGGGAATTTCGAGATAAATTTCAAAGAAGAAGAATTGGAATCTCCGAGATGCGAAACATCTCGACTTTTGATGAAAATCAAAAAAAAGCAGTTAAATCCCTCCATCGAAGATATGAAGTTGTTTGCCTTTGTGACATATTCAAAAACAAAGGCTTTACTTGATCCGATAACCAATGAAGATGATGCGCTCGCCCTTGCCTTTTGTGTGAAATCTGGTCTCAATCTTGGTTCAATTATGGCGGAATTTTCGGAAAAAGTGAATCTTTTAGCCGAAAATATAATGACAAGTCCGGTCACAACCGTTAAAATCGGGACCAGCGTTTCAGATGTGAAAAAGGTGATCGACAAAACAGGCCTTACAGGACTTCCAGTTGTAGATGAAGAAAATCACGCGCTTGGTATGGTGACAAAAAAAGACCTTGATCGTGCCATCAAATCCGGCATCGATGATTTATCACTTGTGATGAGCATACCGCTTATAACCGTCAAAGGTGACGATCAAGTTCATAAAATAGGAGAATTGATGGCCACTCGCGACGTTGGACGGATTGTGGTTGTCGATGGCGATCAAAGGGTAATTGGAATAATAACAAGGAGAGATCTTGTAAGGGCAATCGTAAGCACAACGATGGAATACCACATTGTATGGAATATGATCGACAAGATGAAAAAAACCCTTTCTTCTAAACTTTTTTCTATGCTTAAAGAAATCGGTGAATTTGCCTTTTCAAGGGGAGAAAAGATATACGCAGTTGGGGGCTTTGTAAGAGATCTCATCATGGGCACAGAAAGTCTCGACATAGATACCGTCGTTGAAGGGGATGGAATCGAAATGGCAAAAACTTTTGCGAGTTTTAGAAATGTTCGATGTCTTACATATCCAGAATTTGGGACGGCAACGATAAAGTTAAATGGAATATCGATAGATTTTGCAACAGCCCGTACGGAATATTATGAAGTGCCCGGAGCGTTGCCCAAGGTTGAAAGATCTAATTTAAGACGGGACCTTTACAGAAGGGATTTTACGATAAACGCTATGGCGATAGATCTAACTCCGGACAATTTCGGAATGATGATAGATTTTTTTGGTGGAATGGAAGACATCAGAAATAAAAAGATACGTGTATTGCACAGTTTGAGTTTTGTAGAAGATCCAACGAGAATTCTCAGAGCCTTAAGATATGCCGCAAGATTTGATTATGGATTATCATCGAACACAGAATCACTGCTGCTGAATGCGATTAAAAATGGCTATCTTTTCTCTGTGACACCATCAAGAATCAGATCGGAATTTGAAAGATCCATTGAAGATGAAAGGGCTTCTAAGATATTCGAATTTTATCAGCAATATGGTATTTTAAAAGTGCTTTACTGTGAGTCGAACATCAACTTCTCGAAATTCTTTACAATGGCAAAAATGGATGAATTCGTGAAGTTAAACAAACTGTACGCCATTTTTTTGCTTATTCTTAAGAATTGTCAATTTAAAAGATCGGTTAAAATAATAAAAATTTATGGAATGCCTTCGAAATTTGTTAACACTCTTTCATTAATCCAAACTGATGAGTTCATCTCATCAGTTGCAAATCCAAAAAGTAATTTCGATCTCTACATTTTGATGAAATCACTTCCCATTGAGGCAACATTTGCGCTTGCTTACGATGAAAGAACCGAAAAAAGTGCTTTTAAATATTTGGATGAGTTATCTAAAATAACGCTTAAAAAAATTAACGGTGCTCTCTTAAAGGAGAAGTATAGTATGGACGGTATGGACATAAAACATACACTCGAAAAAATAATTGAAATGAAGATGAATTTTGGAATGGATGAGGAAGAAGCGATTAAAAAGATAATTGGTGATACAAATTGAAAAAATTCGCAATTTATGCCGTCATCATAGGTATAGTGTCTGTTGTGATGATATATTTGCTCAATTATTTCGGAGGCGGCATAAATATCAACGATCTTTATTTTTTCTTTTTTAAAAGTTGGTGGGGTCTCATCGGTATAGGGCTCATGATGGTTTCATGGGTAACAGACGCGCTCAGCACTTACATACTCGTTAGAATTTCAAAGTCGAAGATAAGTTTTTTCCGATCTTTTAAAGCAACCATCATATCAAACTTTTTTGGAATGATAACGCCTTCATCGACTGGCGGTCAACCTATGCAAGTGGTTTATTTGAATAAAGTTGGAGTTTCACCGGGAATATCGACTTCTATACTCGTTTTCAAATTTATAGCCTGGCAAGGTGCGATAGAGATGATAGCAATTTTTGAATTAAGACGCGCTATAGTGTTGTTAAACGGTGTCCCTTCTGCCCTTTCGCTTGCCATAATCGGCTTTATCATATCATCCTCAATAATAGTTCTTATGATACTTTTCAATTTTAACAGGAAAGTTTATAACATGTTTTTCAACGTTATAAGGAAATTTATAGCACTATTCAAATTTAGCAAAAAGATAAGGCCAAAAGCCGAATGGTTACTTCAAAGGTTTGATAGCGAAATAGAAAAATATTCAGACAGTGCGAAGAATTTTACCCAGAAACCTTACATTTTGGTTCTTGTTTTCATACTTTCGATTGTATCAAGCGGCGCTGGCCTTTTGCTTGTACTTCCAACGATAGCGTCTTTAGGCCTTTTCAACAACGGCTTTCAGCAATTTTTGGATGTTTTGGCGATTCAATCGCTTGCCACACTTATAATATATTATTCTCCGACTCCCGGATCAACCGGAACCGCAGAGGGTGAATTTTACCTCTTCTTTTCGGCAATAGTGCCGGGAAGATACCTTGCAACCGTCACCATAGAATGGGGAATTTTGAGGTATTTCATACCGTTGGTTATAGGATTTATCGTTGTGCTTTTTGAATCTTTGAGAGGAATAAAAGTTACTCCGGAAAAAGAAAAAGATGTTATAATAAAAGAGAAGTCTTCATAGGAGGTTTTAACGTGAAAAAAGGTATACATCCACAGTTGCACGAAGTTACGGCTACATGCGCGTGTGGTGCGGAGTACAAGGTGTTATCTACGAAGGATAAGATAACGTTAGAAGTGTGTTCCGCATGCCATCCGTTCTTCACAGGTAAAAGGTCAAACATAGTTGACATCGAAGGACAGGTTGATAGGTTTAACAAAAGATATTCAAACGCTAAAAAGTAAAAACAGCCCAGGGGGCTGTTTTTCTATATTGACACAGTTCCTGGCACTTTTGCGAATAACCTTGCTTCAGAGACATGCTTTAAATTACATACAAATCTTGTAAGTCTTTCGATACCGATTCCACATCCAGCCGATGGTGGAATCCCTTTTTTTACCTCATCAAGATACCATCTTAAAGATTCCCGATCATTGCCTTTAAGACTCATTCTGTAAAGAATTTTTTCGTACTCGTGTTCTCTTTCTCCTCCGGAAATGGCTTCCCCGAAGCCATATGGGTATATAAGATCCATATCAACGAGAACCTTACCGTCTCCGTCTAACCTATCGTAAAATTCTCTTTCCTCTATCGGAATGTCTATGAGCCAAAATGGTTCTATGGCCTTTTTTGAAAGGATAGTTTCGAAATCAGGACCATATTCATCGTAAGCCTCAAGGTATTTTACACGTTCAAAAGGAATTTTGGGAATTGAAAAATGAGGATTCATTGATCTGACGATCTGACCAAATTTTTCATCAACACCCTTAAAAATTTCCACGAACATGTTTTCTATAAGAGTTAAAATATCATCCCTTTTTGCATCTTTGATTTCAAGATCAAGTTGCGTGAATTCTATAAGATGTCTTCCAGTTGATTTTTTTTCTTCCGTTTCGAGGCGTATGTTCGGAGAAAATGTGAAAATTTTCGGAAAAACTCTAACCGCAAGTTGTTTGTGAAAGATCATTGATTTGGTTAAAGCATACTGGCCATTGTAATAATCGATCGAAGCGTCAAAAACGCTGTGGTTGAGAGGATCGGTTATCGGAGAAATGATAACCGGCAGAATTTCTATAAATCCAGATTTTCTTAAAAATTGTCCGGATTCAGACATGATCTCGCTTGAAATCTCTAACACTTCTCTTTTTACTTTAAGACTTTCCTGAACATTTACCATTCTAACACCTCCTGAAAATTTTAAAAGGCCGATGAGTTTTCTCATCGGCCTTTTGGGATTTTTATATCAAAAACTAACCCAACCGACCGATGTCGATTGAGTTATTATTGTTGTTAATTTTAGAAGTCATACATGTTAAACACATAATCATTTCAACACTTCCTTGGAATTTCAAATATTATGCCACAAAAAAAATAAATTGTCAATAGCATGATTTGATTTTACGTTAAATCATGTGAAAATCATCCATTCATTTTATAGAAGGACAGATTACGAAAGGACACCTGTCGAATCTAAAAATTATTCGGAATTTAACGTTTTTTTAAGCAAGCATTCTCCCACTTCTATAAGTGGTGGGAGCATGTCACACTTGATTCAGCATAATTGTTTCATAGTTGATGCCACGATCTGCCGTCTTTCTGAAGTAATTCATCTGCCTCCATCGGCCCCCAACTTCCGGATGGGTAGATGTGCAATTCGTTTTTTACCTTTTCCTGTTCATTTTGCCAGTTTTGAATGATGGGTGTGAAGATAGACCATGATTCCTTCATGACGTCATCTCTCACAAAAAGCGTTTGATCTCCGAGCATACAATCTAAAAGCAATCTTTCGTACGCGTCTGGAGGTTTTTCTCCAAATACTTCTTCGTAATCAAAATTCATCGTAAGCGTGCTCATACACAACTTTGGTCCCGGATGTTTTGCCTGAAAGGACAGAACTATACCTTCCTCTGGCTGGATATTTATTCTTAAAATATTCGGCGGTATGTCATCTGTGGAGAGTTGTGGGAAGATGGAATGAGGAACGCGTTTAAACGTCACGACTATTTCGCTTACCCTTTTTTGAAGTCTTTTGCCAGATCTCATATAAAATGGCACGCCGCTCCATCTCCAATTATCTATTAAAAATTTTCCCGCTGCAAATGTTTCTATTTTGGATTCCGGATTTACTCCTTTTTCGTGACGGTATTCGACGACGTCTTTGCCATCTATTTTCCCTGCTCCATATTGTCCGCGGATTATCCACTTGTCCAATTCATTTTCCGGAAATTTTCTTACAGATCTAAACAATTTTATTTTCTCATCATGAACTTCATTCGCATCGAATGATGCCGGTGGTTCCATTGCAACAAGGGATAAAAGTTGCATCATATGGTTTTGAAACATATCTCTTATAACTCCTGCATGATCGTAATATCCGGCTCTATGTTCAACGCCAAGATCTTCCGCGACGGTTATTTGAAAGTTGTCTATGTAGTGATTATTCCACACAGGTTCAAAAAGAGAATTTGCAAATCTCAAGATCAGTATATTCTGCACTGTTTCTTTTCCAAGATAATGATCTATTCTGTAAATCTGATCTTCTCTTAAGACAAGGTGTAGTTTTTTATCAAGTTCCACAGCGCTTTCAAGATCGAACCCAAATGGTTTTTCAACGATGACTCTCGAATAAGATGAATCGTCGTCGTAAGTTAAACCTAAATCCCCAAGGTTATCTATTATAGAGGTGTAAAGATCTGGAGGAACGGCCATATAGAATATCCTATTTCTATCGGTATGAAACTCTTTATCGAGACTTTTAATGCTCCATTTAAGATCGGAATACAAAGAAAGTGATTCATAATCTCCTGAAAGATAAAAACATCTTTTCGAGAATTCTTGAATTTTGCCGTTGCTACCAGTATAATCCTTATTCGATAATTCAGAGATTATTTTTTCTCT
Organism: bacterium; assembly: GCA_021800445.1. GTDB lineage: Bacteria > Thermotogota > Thermotogae > Mesoaciditogales > Mesoaciditogaceae > Athalassotoga. The sequence continues at coordinate 28,586 of JAJYYZ010000021.1, forward strand.
AAATTCATCGTCCGTGAAATTGGTACGCGCTATTCCGAGAATGTAAAAATTTTCCGGAAGCAAATCTTTCAAAAACAAACTGAAAAGCGAGGGGATCAATTTTCTATGTGTCAGATCTCCGGATGCACCAAAAATTATTATGCCTGTAGGTTTTGGAAGTGATTCCGTGCAGAAAAAATCTTTACAGGTTAAGATCTTTTTCTCCGGTTGAATCAATTTTATCATCCTCTTTGTAAATTTTATGACCGCCAAATTCTTTTCTCAACGCCGCTATAACTTTATCGGAGAAAAGATCATCTTGCCTTGATTCGAATCTTTTGAACAGAGAATAGGCTATTACATTTGCTGATACTCCGAGATCAACCGCTTCTTTGACAGCCCAGCGGCCCTCTCCTGAATCATCGACGTATCCTTTTATATTGGAAAGCGCGCCGTCCTCTTTAAGTGCTGATTCCAAGAGTTCTAAAAGCCATGATCTGATGACACTTCCGTGATTCCAAATATGTGCGACTTTGCCGAGATCAAGATTTGCCCCGTAAGGTGAAGATTTCAAAATTTCAAAACCTTCTCCGTAGGATTCCATCAATGCGTATTCAATGCCGTTGTGAATCATCTTTGTGTAGTGACCTGAACCTGTGTTACCGCAATACATGTAACCTTCTTTGGGAGCAAGTGCTTTCAAAATAGGTTCGATGTATTTAAAATCTTCCACTTTTCCACCTATCATGGTGCAATAACCAACTTCTAAACCCCATATACCACCTGAGACACCAGCGTCGATGTAGTCAATTCCTGACTTTTCAAGGTATGCCGCGCGCCTTAAATCATCTTTGTAAAACCCATTGCTACCGTCTATTATTATATCTCCCTTAGATAAAATTTTGGAGAGCATTTCAACGTATTCATCAGTCGGATTACCGGCAGGAAGCATTATCCAGACAATCCTCCGCTTGCTTAAATGATTTACAAGTTCATCAAGAGTTTGAACACCAATCGCGCCTTCCTTTTCAATCTCTTGAGTTTTTTCAAAAGTTCTGTTGTAGGCGACAACCTCATGACCATTTTTTAAAAGCCTGCGAGCCATATTCATACCCATTCGACCAAGTCCTATAATTCCAATCTTCATTTAAATCACCTCTCTATCGATTTATTGTTTTTTGATCCATCTTTGAATCTTAACAACAAACGTGTTTTACATACATCTTCAGTTGGAAGATCGCCATTTTCTGAAAAATATGAGAAACAAAAACACTCGCGCGTGTGAAATTTCTTCTCCATGAGATCCACGAATTCCATAAAAGCAGAGATGTTTTTGATCGCCTTTTCATCAAGATCATGCTCTATCTTGTGAGCGTCTTTTTCCGCGGTTTCTTGAGGCAAATTCAAGATATCCTTTAAAAATTCGTAAAGCACTTTGTGCCTTTTTTCTATTTGTGTTGCGAATTCCTTCCCTTTTCCCGTCAATTCAACGTATCCGTAATTTTCGTGGACGATGAGTCCGGCCTTCTCCATTTTTTTCAACATCACATTTACCGCAGGCATTTTCACCTTTCTTTTTTCGGCTATATCTTTTAACCTTACAATTTTCTTTTCATCGCCCAATTTCAATATATCCAAAAGATAATCTTGAAAGCTGCTGCTTAAATCATTTATATTTTCCATTTTCCCCTCACAGACTTTTTAAGGCTATAAATCCGAAGATCAGAACAAATGAAAGACTTCCCCAATAAAATGTTTTCCATTTTTTGTTAGACACATATTCGCCCATGATCTTTTTGTTTGAAGAGATAACCCCGACCATTATTCCGGGCCCTATGAGCACGAAAACAAAGATAACCATCAAATTAAGCATAAAATTTATAAGATCCGAACTGAAGATCATCGGAATAAAAACGGCCGGCAAACTTTCAAACACATATACTATCCATGCTTTATCTTTTGGAATGTTAGCCGCTTCCACAAAGCCCCATGCACTTCCCAAAGACACGACCACAAGCGCAAGGAAGCCTGCGGCGGCAAGCCCTATGCCGAATATGTAAGGAGAGAGAGGACCGGCTATCGAGGACAGTATCGTTGAGAGTTCTTTGGGCGACATAAGGTTATCGGATGGATCAACACCGGTAGCGACCATTTCAACGATAACCATCAAAACTTCTGTGGCTATTGCCCCTATCAAGGTTTCCTTTTTCGAAAGAGAAAGTGCCCTTCTTTTCAAATACGACTCTCCTTCTTCGCCTAAGTGTTCATGTACAGACGCAACCTTTTCTCCTGCCGCCGACGCCTGAAAAAAGAGCATAAAAGGCATTACCACCGCTCCAACGGTCACAGCAAGCATGAAGAAAAAAGAAGTGGACGGAAGCACGTAAATAGGTGAATAAGGCTTGATTCCTCGGAAAATCAGCGTGATGACAAATGTCGCTATCAAAACGCCCGAAATGGCAAGCAATAGTTTCTCGAATTGGGCATATTTTCTTTTCGTTATCAGAAGGATGTGTAAAACAAAAACAACTGGCAAAGATATAAAAGGAGATATTCCGAAAATCTTAAGTCCTATCGCTATCCCCGCATATTCGGCGATGTAAGTTATAACGTCCGTTACCACCATGGGAATCGTAAGTGCAAGGGCAGTACTTTTTGAGTAATGCTTTCTTATCACCGTTCCGAGCCCTTGCTGTGTTACAACGCCTATTCTTCCCGCCGCTTCTTGAATAAAAAAGAGTGGTATTATAAGCAATAACATAAACCATATTAGTCCGTATTTAAACGTTGCACCCACTTCGGCTGCGCTTATCGTGCTCGCAGCATCCATATCAGCCATCATCGTAAGCCATGCAGGACCGAAGAGGTGCATGTGATGACGGTGACGAAATATACGCTTAGAGGTTGATCGATCTGTGTTTTTGAGATATTCGTTCTGCAAGATCATCTATTCCTTTCAAATCTTCCTCCGTGCCATCCCCTTTTATGAGTACGGGCGGTATCATATCAATCTTCAAATTGCCCAGTAAACCTGCAAGTATATCGACCTCGCGTCCTCCCCAGTCGTAAGATCCTATCACGGATGCGAACTTTGCCTTCGGTCTTAAAACATTTGCCAAATATGCGACGTAGGCAATCTTTGGATGTACACCTCCGAGCATTGTTGGAGATGCAATAACTATCGTCGCGGCATCTATTAAAGCCATTGCGATGTTACCTATGTCTGCAGTTACGACATCAAATGGTCTTGCGTCGATTCCTTTCTTTTGGAGTTTTCTTACAAGGCGATCGACGAACTTTTGAATGCTTCCGTGCATGGAAAGGTAAGGAATGACAACGGTATTTTTGACATCCTCGGAAGACCATTCACCGTAGGCGTCTATTATCATCTTTGAATTTTGATAAATGCATCCATGGGATGGCGCTATTATCTCGAAATCAAAATCTTTTATCTTTTGAAGATTTGATCTTATAGAAGTTCTGAATGGAACCATTATCTCTGAATAATATCTTTTGGCAGTTTCCATTACCTTGCCTTCATTCGTTGCGAAAAGATCGTTTGTGGCTATGTGAGATCCGAAAAAATCGCACGTGAAAAGTATTTTATCCTCCTCAAGGTAGGTTGAAAAGGTCTCAGGCCAGTGAACCCACGGTGTAAAGATGAACTTTAAAGTTTTCCCCCCAAGATCAATCGTATCCATGTCTTCGATGACCAAAAATTTATCCTCTGGCACCTTCACAAGGTCGATCAAGAATTCTTTGCCTTTTTTGTTTGTGACAACTTCGACCATGGGGTACATCTTCATGACTTCGAGAATAGATCCGGAATGATCCTGCTCGGAATGCTGAGATGCGATGTAATCGATCCGGTGCAAATCCAAACTTTTCAAATCTTCGACGAGTTCTTTTGCTTTTCTGGGATCCACGGTGTCGATAAGTACGATCTTATTCTTCCCTTTAACAACGTAAGCGTTATAACTTGTACCGTCCGGAAGAGGAATAAGTTCATCAAAAAGCGTTCTGTTCCAATCGTTAGCCCTTAAAGAAAAAACGTCTGTTTTGATTTTTTGAACTGCCATAACCATTCGCCTCCATAAAGTTATATTCATCAAACTTTGTTATCTCTATTTAAGTATAACATCGGATAATGATTTAAAGGTTTCTTTTTTTTGAAATTAATGTTTATTTCTGTTTTCCCATGTACTACGCGCTCATATACACCGGCTCCAGCATTCGTTCTTAGTTTTTGTTCACTATTTACGTGTCACTTTTTTTCTCCAATCGCTAACGTCTTTTTTCCACAAACTACGTGCCATGCTAAATTACATTTCACTTTTAACCTTTTTGAGCAAGAATTCTCCCACTTCTACAAGTGGTGAGATGAATTGCTCTTTGATTTGTGTTAGAATGGAATCAGATATACTGAACAAACTTTAAATTCCGAATCATCGCCGCGGCAGGTGCCTCCTGATGGCGGGTAGGTTGTGGCTCGTAGCAATCTGTAATCAGAAAAACTCTTCACTACTCACTCGTCACTGTTCACTGATCGAGGCATCCTGCCCTCCGCTTATGACTATTCGACTTTTAAAGTGAATTAAAGTATAGTAACAATCATTCGTCAGCATGTATTACCAAAGATGGGTCTTGTTCGCATCAAAGTTCACCGTCAGATTCCGCAAAGTTATAACATCAAATTCTGTACGATATCTCAAAGTCCAAGCGGCAAATACTACGTAAGCATTCTGACCGAACACGAAACGGACATACAACCCGTCAAAGTAATTGAAGAGGATAAAGTCATAGGGTTAGATATGGATATGAAAAATCTCTTTACCGATAGCCAAGGTAAGAGAGCGGGATATCCGAGATATTACCGTAA